>CAXBEC010000482.1:0-3114 GCA_963974145.1 uncultured Alphaproteobacteria bacterium
GTGACACGCATCACAAGGCACGCTTTTTTTGCCAACCTGGCGATGGCACTTTTTTTCCGTTTATCGTCATAACAACATCAACGGCGGGATTGTCATTAATTTTACATAAATACAATAACAATTATTTTTTATTTTGAAAAAACTTAGTATTAATATTTTTTATTTGATTATTTTTAACATTTACTCAGAATAATACAATTGAATTGCGAATCCGTATCCCAAGGACAATGTGACGCGCCATGCAAACCCATCATCTCGATCATCTCCGGGATATTGCCCACGCTCAGGCACGTCCGGAGAAACAGGACCTCCTGCAAACGCTCAGCGCCGCCTGCCTTGCGCCCGGGACCCGGCTCGGTCCTGCGGAATCCGCTTTGCTGAGCGACATTTTCCGCCATCTGATCCGTGATGTCGAAATGCCGGTACGGCGTGCATTGGCCAAACAACTGTCGGACCGGGATGACGCGCCGCAAGACCTGATCGTCATGCTGGCCAATGACGTTATCGATGTCTCCTTCCCCGTCCTCGCAAAAAGCAAACTGCTGGAAGACCAGGAATTGATTGGCATCGTTTCCCGGCACGCCAAGCAGCATGCGCTCGCCATTTCGCAGCGCAAGACCGTCAGCGCGGATGTCAGCGACGCCCTCGTTAATACGGGCAGCACCGATATCATGGTTTCGCTGCTGGGCAATGATGGCGCCTCTATTCGTCCGCAAACGATGCAGAACCTCGTCACCAAATCCAAGGATATCAAGGAACTGCAATCCCCCCTGCTGGGACGCAAGGATCTGAACCTGGACATGGCGATCCGCATGGCGGACTGGGTCGGCGAATCGTTGCGCCGGTTTATCCTCAACCGCTTCGATATCAGCGAAACGCAACTGCGCACCCTGGTTTCCGACGCGGTCCTGGAAGCCATCGACGACGATATCTTCGGTGCCATGGAATGGTCGGCCGCGGTGCCGGAAGGCCCGACAGAAGGGCCGGCTGTTTCCCTGATGGAAGCACTGAGTCATGATAATATCGCGCTGTTCAAGCGCACATTCGAATCACTGACCAACCTGACCTCCGCCTGGGCGGAGCGGTCGCTCTATCCTTCCCCCGAAGCGCTGGCAATCGCCTGCCGGGCCATCGGCGTCGACTGCGAAAACTACACCCGCATTCTCTGCCACCTGCACAGTACGGATATTTATGCCGAATTTCAGTCAACGCCGCTTTATGCCCGTGTCGTGCAGTATTTCGGCAGCCTGACCGACGAAAGCGCCTGCTGCGTCCTCGAAAGCTGGCAGCAGGTCGGCGGGAAATAGCCCCGGCGCCATAGCGGTACTTTCCCCGCTGGCGCGCGACCGTTAAGCTGGCGCAGCAACGCCATCAGGGGGAACGTCATGGATTTCGAATATTCCGAACGCACGCGCGAATTACAGGCGCGGGTCAGCGCGTTCATGGAAGAACACATCTATCCGAACGAAGCGACCTTCCTCGAACAGCTCGACGCGGGCGATACCCGCTGGAAACCCGTGCCCATCATCGCGGAACTGAAGGAAAAGGCGAAGGCCGAAGGGCTGTGGAACCTGTTCCTGCCGGAAAGCGACCAGGGCGCCGGGCTGACCAATATCGAATATGCCCCGCTGTGCGAAATCATGGGCCGGGTCAACTGGGCGCCGGAGGTCTTCAACTGTTCCGCCCCGGATACCGGCAATATGGAAACGCTGGTGCGCTACGCGACCGACGAACAGAAGCAGCAATGGCTGGAACCCCTTCTCGCCGGTGAAATCCGGTCCGCCTTCGCCATGACCGAACCGAAGGTGGCATCCTCGGACGCCACCAATATCGAAACCAGCATCACCCGCGAAGGCGATGAATACGTCATCAACGGCCATAAATGGTGGACCTCCGGAATCGGCGATCCCCATTGCAAGCTGTTGATCGTCATGGGCAAGACCGACCCCGACGCCGCCACCTATAACCAGCAATCCATGATCCTTGTCCCGCGCGATGCGCCCGGCATCAAGGTCCTGCGCATGCTCAATGTGATGGGATTCGACGATGCCCCGCATGGACATGGCGAGGTCGTCTTCGACAATGTCCGGGTACCGGCCAGCAACATGCTGCTGGGCGAAGGGCGCGGATTCGAGATCGCGCAGGGACGGCTTGGCCCGGGGCGGATCCATCATTGCATGCGGATCATCGGTGTTGCCGAACGCGCGCTGGAACTGCTGTGCAAACGCGCGACCGAACGCACGACCTGGGGCATGAAGCTGGCAGACCGGGGCGTGACCCAGGAGCGGATCGCCGATGCCCGGATACAGATCGAGATGTGCCGTTTGCTGGTGCTGAAGGCCGCTTTCATGATGGACACGGTCGGCAACAAGGAAGCCCGCCAGGAAATCGCCATGATCAAGGTTGCGGCGCCGAACATGGCGCTGGACATCGTCGACAAGGCCATGCAACTGCATGGCGGCGGCGCGATGAGCCAGGAATTTCCGCTCGCCTATATGTATGCACGGTTACGCGCCCTGCGCTTCGCCGATGGCCCGGACGAGGTGCATCGCCAGCAGATCGCGCGGCTGGAACTGCGCCGGCATAATTACAAGGCCGGCGTCCGGGGCTAACCGGCCTTCTTCACCATTCCCCAGGCCATTTCCGACCAGACCTTTGGAAGGTCGCCCTTGCTGACCGCTTCCGGCGAGGGCGAATTCCCCTGAATGCCGCGGTAATAGACCCCCTGGACAATGGCGGCGAGCCGGAACAGCGACAGCACAAGATAGAACGGCCAGTTCTCGATTTCCGGCCGTCCGGTCCGGCGGCAATAAGCGGCGACGTAATCCGCCTCAGAGGGGATACCATAGGTCGCGTAGTCCAGGCCGATGATGTCGCCCCGGTTCGGATCCGGCATGTGATACGGCAGGCAGTTATAGGCCAGGTCCGACAGCGGGTTGCCCAGCGTCCCCAACTCCCAGTCCACCACCGCCAGCACGCGCGGTTCTGTCGGGTGCAGGATCATGTTCTGCAGGCGGAAATCGCCATGCGCAATGGTGGTTTCACTGTCATCCGGCAGGTTCTTCGGCAGCCAGTCGATCAGGTCTTCCATCGCCTGGATCCGGCTGGTTTCGG
>CAXBEC010000483.1:0-3100 GCA_963974145.1 uncultured Alphaproteobacteria bacterium
ATGAAGCCCGGCCCCGTTCCACGGCATCGGACACATAGACGTCATGCCCGTTGCGCAGGAACGTCAGCTGCCAGCCGGGGCGGCCATCCGGCGTATCTTCCCAGGTCACGCCAGTCATGCCGCCGCCATGCCACATCAGCAGCGGATATTTCGCCTTCGGCTCTGCCAGCTGGACGAACTGGACATACATCTGTTCGGCTTCGTGTTCGCCGTTCAGGTCGATTGTCCGGGGCGGGCTGCCGCGGGTAAACACGCCTTCCTGCAATGGTAGGTCCCGGGCGATGATTTCACGTCCTTCGACATGAAAACTGCCGATCCGGCCAATGGCAATCGAGTCGTTAAACATCGGATTTGCCCCGCTTGTTGGAATCAGTAACGCCGTCCGGCAGCAGTTTTCGCGCAAACACCGGTTGGCGGGGCCTTCACGGTGTTATTTTGAGGCGCAGGAAATGCACTGTGCCGCATGCGGTATAATCGCGAGCCGCTTTTCGCTGATCGCTTCGCCGCAGGTTGCGCAATCTCCGTAAGTGCCAGCCTTAATCCGATCGAGGGCGGCCTTGATCTGGGCGATTTCATGCAAGGCCGAATCCTCCAGACCTTCCAACACCTCATCGCCTTCGGCTTCAGTTGCCTGTTCCGCAAAATCAGGGTCGGCCGGCTCCCGCAGGTCTTCTTCGATGTCATGCACTCGTGTGTTCAGAAACGTCAACCGTTCTTCAAGCTGCGACTTAATCTTTTGCGTATCCAACATGACTCCGTACCTGTCTCGGGTGTTGCCAATAATCGCCCCAGTCTAACTGATTTCGGCGCCGCAGTGAGAACTTTCCACTATATTTGATGTCACGCCCACAATCCCGGTGTGTCAATCAGGATTTTCTGGTTCAGCACAGTGCGATTCGTCCGGCGGAAGGCGCGGTGGGCGACAAGCAGCAGGACAATATCGGCCCGCTCGATCGCGGTCGCCGCATCAACCAGCGTCACATTGGGCTTGCCGGCAAGCACGGCAGGCAAGGTGTCGATATGTGGCTCGACAACCAGGATTTCGCCAACTGACATATCGGCGAGTTCCGTCGTGATTTTCAGTGCCGGGCTTTCCCGCAGGTCGTCGATATCGGGCTTGTATGACAGGCCGAGGCAGGCGATGACCGGATTCTTGAACCTGTCGGCATGCGCGGTCACCTTGGCGATGACATGGCCGGGCTTGCCGTCATTGACCTGTCGCGCGGTGCGGATCAGGCGGGATTGCTCCGGGGCGGAGGAAACGATGAACCAGGGGTCAACGGCAATACAATGCCCGCCGACACCCGGGCCCGGGCTGAGAATATTGACGCGCGGATGCCGGTTGGCCATGCGCAACAATTCCCAGACATCGATGTCAAGATGGTCGCAGATCAGCGACAGCTCGTTTGCAAAGGCAATATTGACATCGCGATACGAATTTTCCGTCAGTTTCGCCATTTCCGCCGTGTTGGCGTCGGTGACCAGGCATTCGCCCTGCAGGAAGATGTGATAGAAATCCACGGCCTTCTCGGCGCATTCCGGCGTCATGCCGCCGATAATGCGGTCATTATCGACCAGTTCGATCAGTACCCGGCCGGGCAGGACCCGTTCCGGGCAATAGGCAACGTTGATATCGGGGTTTTCCTGGCCCTTCGCCGGAAATGTCAGGTCAGGACGCGCTTCCGCAAGCCATGCGGTCAGCTGCGCCGTCGTACCGACGGGCGAGGTTGATTCAAGAATCACCAGCGTGCCGGATTCCAGCACTGGCGCAATCGCATTTGCCGCCGCCTGGACATGCTTCAGATCCGGTTCGTGGCCGTCCTTGAACGGTGTCGGTACGGCAATGACGAAAACGGCGGCGGCTTCTGGTGTGGTCGTTGCCCGCAATCGGCCGGCGGCAACGGTGCCCTGCACCAGGATATCCAGATCGGGTTCAGTAATATGCACGCTGCCGGCATTGATCCGCTTGACCACATCATCATTGATTTCAACGCCGACAACCTCGACGCCGCGGCTTGCCAGGACCGCCGCCGTGGGCAGGCCGACATAGCCCAGCCCGACAACCGATACTTTCTTAATTTCCTTGTTCACGGCGTAACCTTTCGACAATGCGTTCCGCGGCGTGCCCGTCGCCGAACGGGTTATGGGCGCGCGCCATTTTTTCGTATTCCGGCTGCGAATCCAGAAGTTCGGTGGCGTTGGCGACAATCTGGGCGCTGTCGGCGCCGACCAGCCGCGAGGTTCCGGCCTCCACGGCTTCCGGACGTTCGGTCTTGTCGCGCATGACCAGTACCGGCTTGCCGAGTGATGGCGCCTCTTCCTGGATACCGCCTGAATCGGTGAGGATCAGATGGGACTGGTCCATCAGATAGACGAAGGGCAGGTAATCCTGCGGCGGCAGCAGGTGGACCCGCTTCGCATTACCAAGTATGCGGCTGACCGGTTCCTGAACATTGGGGTTCAGATGCACGGGATAGATGATCTGGACGTCGTCGCGCTGCGCCAGCGTCGCCAGAGCCTGGCAGATATTCTCCATGCCCGGGCCGAAACTCTCCCGGCGATGGCCGGTCACGAGAATGAGCCTGCGGTCAGGGTCGATAATGGAACCGAACTGTTCCGCGAATTCGCGGCCCCGCTCGCCCGTGCGCACTTCCTCCACCACGTCGAGCAGAGCATCGATAACCGTATTGCCGGTGACCTCGACTGCTTCGGGCGGAATGCCTTCACGCAACAGATTGTCGCGGGACGCCGCCGTCGGGGGGAAATGGATCCTGGCGAGCGCGCTTGTCAGCTTGCGATTGCCTTCTTCGGGCCATGGCGCGTACATGTCGCCGGTGCGCAACCCGGCTTCGACATGGGCGACCGCCACCTTGCTGTAATAGGCCGCGAGTCCGGCAGCGAAGGTTGTCGTTGTATCGCCCTGGACGACCACATAATCGGGATTGAATTTGCCAATGACATCCATGACGCCGTCCAGCGCCGCGGCGGTAATCCCCGCGAGGGTCTGCCGGTCACGCATCAGGTTGAGGTCGTCATCGGGCACGATGCCGAACAGGTCGAGAACCTGGTCCAGCATTTCACGATGCTGGGCGGTAACACA
>CAXBEC010000484.1:0-3090 GCA_963974145.1 uncultured Alphaproteobacteria bacterium
CTGATCCAAATTACCGGTCGAACGGTTGACGCGACCGTTTTCTGGTAACAGATACGATACCGACCGCTAGCGCGGTCAAAACGTACGCCCGGCCACCCTGGATAAACGATGTATCGATTTCTTGCGATCCTGACGATCTTGTTTGGCGTTTTCGCCGTGCCCGCGGTACAGGCCGCGCAACCGGCGCCGGATCCGCAGGGCGTTTCAACCCAGAACCTCGAAAATCTGGTCCAGACCCTGGAAAACCCCGACCGGCGTGACGCGTTGCTGAATGACCTGCGCACGCTGCTTGAGGCAAAACAGGAGGCCCGGCCGGCGGAAACCGAAACCGGCACCGGCGCGGTATTGCTGGCCAATCTCACAAAACGCGTCGAAACGGTCAGCATGCAACTGGTTGCCGTGGCGGCCTTCCTGGTCGACCTGCCCCGAATGGCGGGAACGGTCGTCGATGGTTTTGCCGATGTTGAGCAGCGTGGCCCCTGGCTGGAGATGCTGGCACGGATTGTTCTGGTGCTGCTGGCCGGATTCATTACGGCGTTCGTGTTACGACGTGCCCTGTTACGGCCCCGCAAGGCCATCGAAACCCGGGCCGATGACCATGTCGGGCTGACGTTATTCCTGCTGCTGGCCCGTACTTTGCTGGACTTGCTGCCGATCGCCGGATTTGCCGCGGCCGGTTTCGGCGCCCTGACCGTTTTCGGCCCGGATGGAGACGGTCGTATCGCAACAGTCGCGCTCATTGACGCCAATGTCATCGTTGGCGTGGTGCTGGCTATCGCACGCATGTTCCTGGCGCCGTTCATTGCCGGGCTGCGACTGTTTCCGCTGGAAGACGAAACCGCCCATTACATTTACGTATGGACCAAGCGGCTGACGGTTCTGTCGGTTTATGGCTATTTCACCATACAGGCCGCCATGCTGCTGGGATTGCCGCTACCGGCCTATAATGCGCTGCTCAAACTGCTGGGGTTCGCGGTCGGCCTGCTGCTGATCATGATCGTCCTGCAGAACCGGCAGGATGTTGCGCGTTGCATTCGCGGCGAGGGGGGCGGTCCCCTGCCAATCCTGCGACGGCGGATCGCCGACATCTGGCATGTCCTGTTCATCATTTACCTGATGTGCAGCTATGCCGTCTGGGCGCTGGAAATTCAGGGCGGCTTCGAATTCGTCGCGCGGGCAACCCTATTGACCCTCGCCATTATCGGCATCGGCAGAATACTGGAGCTCCTGATCCACAAGGGCGTGCAGCGCGCCTTCGCCCTTGGCCGGGAACTGAACATCACGCTGCCGGGACTGGAAGCCCGCGCCAATCGCTACCTGCCTGTGGTGCAGACGGCGGGGCGCACCGTACTCTACCTGTTTGCGTTTCTGGCAATCCTGCAGGTCTGGGGACTGGACGTTTATTCCTGGATCGCCTCACCATCGGGCCGCACGATCATCGGGCGGGCCGTCACCGTGGCGCTGGTCGTGATTGTGGCCATTGCTATCTGGGAGATCGTCAGCGCGCTGATTGAGCGCAGCCTGACCGCAACGGATGATGACGGAAATCCCGTCACGCACAGCCAGCGCATGCTTACCCTGCTGCCACTGCTGCGCAACGCCTTCCTGGTCGTGCTGATCGTTCTCGTCACCATGACGATTCTCTCGGAGCTGGGCCTGAATATCGCGCCGCTGCTGGCCGGTGCCGGCGTGGTTGGACTGGCCATCGGTTTCGGCGCGCAGACGCTGGTCAAGGACGTGATTACGGGGCTGTTCATCCTGATCGAGGATACGATTTCCGTCGGCGATGTGGTGAATGTTGCGGGTCATGCCGGTGTCGTCGAGGCGGTGACAATTCGCACCATCCGGCTGCGCGACCTGTCCGGCACTGTTCATGTCATCCCCTTCAGCGATGTCACCTCGATTGAGAACCTGACCCGCGATTTCGCCTTCGCGCTGCTGGATATCGGGATCGCGTATCGCGAGGATGTCGACGCGGTGATCGAGGTCATCAAGACTCTCGGTGCGGAAATCCGCAACGACCCCGCTTACAGCGACAAGATCATCGAGGATATCCAGATCCTGGGGCTTGACCGGTTCGACGATTCCGCCGTCATCGTCCGTGCCCGGATCAAAACCCTGCCGCTGCAGCAATGGGCGGTCAAACGCGGCTTCAACCTGATGATGAAGCGCCGATTCGACGAATTGGGCATCGAGATACCTTTCCCGCATCAGACGATCTACTTCGGCGAGGACAAGGAAGGCAATGCCCCACCCGCGCCGGTCCGGCTGATGCACGAAGCCCGCTCGGCACGCGATGCCGATTTCAAGGACACACCGGACTGACGGAGACGCCCGCCGGTCCGGCGAGCCGCTGAAAGCCGCACATCCCAACGCAATTCGCCATAAGCGGGAAGAAGCTGGCGGCCACAAACCAATGCTCAGAAAACCCCGGACAGGCACGTCCCGCCGCCCGTCAGTCGTGTCTTGCCAAGCCTTGCGCTGACCGCTACGGTCACATCGAATACGAGAATCGAATTGGCCGCCGCGGCTTATGAGCCATTCCACAAGCGGTCTTCAACGGGAGGAAAACAATGAAAAACCCATTTGCGGTTATCGGTGCTATTGGGGCGGCACTGCTGGCTTTCGGCATCGCGCCGGCACAGGCGGAATATCCTGAAAAGCCGATCACGGTCATCGTCGCATTCTCGCCAGGCGGCGGCACGGATGTCGGCGCACGCATGGCCGTGCCTTTCATGGAAAAATACATGCCGGAAGGCACCAAGTTCGTTGTCGTGAACAAGCCCGGTGCGGGTGGCGAAGTCGGCGCGACAGCCATCGCCGCAGCAAATCCGGATGGCTATACGATCGGTTTTATGAATCTGCCGAACATCATGATGAAGCCGCATGAACGCAAGACGCATTACACCGTCGACAGCTTCGAGCCGATTGCCAATATGGTGTTCGACGTCGCCACCCTCGCGACCCTGCCGAACAGCAAGTACAAGACGCTGCAGGATGTCGTCGACGAAGCCAAGAAACGTCCGGGCGAAATTACCGTATCCTCGGCCGGCACCGGATCCAACACACATCTGGACGTCATTGCATTCC
>CAXBEC010000485.1:0-3084 GCA_963974145.1 uncultured Alphaproteobacteria bacterium
ATGCGGAGGGCTGATGCCCAAAGACGATCATACCGACCAGGCGCGGGGCGCGGGCGGCGACTTCCGAAGCCAGGGCATCCACGCCGATACCCAGGGCTTCAGAATCAAGAATTTCGACCGAATGGCCGCGATCCAGCGCGTATCCGGCTATCAGCCGACACCAGAGCGGGGGCTCTATCGCCGTGAGGTCGCCGCCAAGCTGCTGATAAATCTTTTCGCGTCCGCCCGGGTTGATGAGCAACAGGTCGAGGGGGTCAGCCATGAATCTGTCCGGTCAGCTGACGACACCGCGTCCGGGTTCAGTCAGTTTGCAGACGAGCCAGTCGGGTTTGATCGGGTTGTTGAACCATGGTTCGGCCCAGCCCTGTTCGATACAGCTGCGGATCGTGCGTTCCTTGACCCTCTGGCCATCGGCGTCAAAAAGCGGCAGCTTGCCACCGGCTTGATCAAGACCGCATCGCAGCCAGGCGCGTTGTGCTGCCGTTGGTTTGCGGTCGATTTCTTCCTGCTGTTCGGTCTGCGAAAGACTAAGGGTGTTCGATTTTTTTGCCATGGGCCTGTTCCGGATCGAATTCAGCAACGCCACCGCAATCCAAGGGGGCATGTGCTATCCTAAGGCAGGTTGGTCTCAAAGGCCAATATGGTGATATCCGAGAAGGTGAGAATGTCCGCAATTTTTGTCTATGTAACCGCGAGTGATAAAGCCGAAGCGATACAGATCGGGCGTGCGCTGGTGGAATCGCGCTTCGCCGCCTGTGCGAATATTCATGAGAAAATCACATCGATATTCAGGTGGGAAGGCGCGTTGCGAGAGGATACGGAAGCCGTCCTGATTGTTAAAACCAGGGAGGAATTGCTCGATCCGTTGATCGAGAAAGTAAAAGCAATGCACAGTTACGATTGTCCCTGCATCGTGGCTCTGCCGATCCAATCAGGAAACCCGGCATTTTTGGCCTGGATCGAGGCCGAAACACGGGAAGCGGGTTCATGACGGAGAATGCCTCGCCGCAACTCGGCCTGATGGACGCGTATACGCCGGCAAAAATCGCCGAACGCATTGAGGCGGCCGGGGTTGCCAAGGCGGCATTGCCATTCCTGAAACTGGCTATGCTGGGTCTGTTGGCGGGGGCCTTCATTGCCTTCGGCGCCATGTGGTTCACGCTGACCATGACCGGAAACACGCTCGGGTTCGGGCCGAGCCGATTGCTGGGCGGTGCTGCGTTTTCGCTTGGGCTCATTCTGGTCGTCATTGCGGGGGCCGAATTGTTCACCGGGAACAACCTGATTGTGATGGCCTGGGCCGATGGCAGGGTGACGGCATTGCAGTTGCTGCGAAACTGGGGTGTTGCTTATGTCGCCAATTTCATCGGCGCTGTGGGGGCGGCTGCTCTGGTAACGCTGGCCGGCAGCTTTGCAATGGGAGACGGCGCCGTCGGCGAGACAGCCGCAAAGATCGCGGCTGGCAAGGTCGCACTACCATTCGCGGAGGCATTTTTCCGCGGCATACTGTGCAATGCACTGGTCTGCCTCGCCGTATGGCTGTCGATGGCGGCGCATTCCGTTTCGGGCAAAGCGATCGTCATTGTGTTTCCCATAGCCGCTTTTGTCGCGCTCGGCTTTGAGCACAGTATCGCGAACATGTATTTCATTCCGGTGGCCATGATGCATGGCGCGGAAGGGGTGACATTGTCCGGGCTTGTCGGAAATTTGATTCCCGTTACGCTGGGCAATATCGTCGGTGGTAGCGGGTTTGTCGCGCTGGTCTACTGGGTGATTTACGGCCGGCAAAACGGTTAATCCATGCAACCCGGTGTCACATGTTGGCACTGACGCGGTACCCCTAATTGGCCCTTTCGCAAGGGGACGGGCGCTGGCATGGTGTCGCCGCATCGGGGAACCAAAATTATGACATCGGCACGCCTGTCGTTTCTATTTTCCAGCATCGGGCATTTTTACGTCCATATGTTTATGGCATTCTTCGCGATTGCCGTGGTGACAATGGCGGATGAGTCCCTGTGGCAGATGCCCTATGAGGATTTGTTGCGGTTGTGGACGCTGGGCGCGCTGATGCTGGGGATTGGCGCCATTCCGGCCGGCCGGTTGGGCGATAAATGGAGCGCCCCGGCAATGATGGCGGTATATTTCCTGGGGTTGGGCGCATGTTCCATCCTGACCGGAATTGCGAACGGGCCCGTCTTCATTACCATGACACTGGCGGGGCTGGGGTTGTTCGCTTCAATCTATCATCCGGTGGGAATCCCCTGGATGATCCGCGGCGCCGGTCCGGGGAAGGTGGGCAAGACGCTTGCGGTCAACGGCATCTTCGGAAGCTTCGGCACGGCTGGTGCCGGACTCGTCGCCGGGGCGCTTATCGACCTTTCCGGTTGGCGCGCGACGTTCATCCTGCCAGGGATCATGAGTGTGCTGACGGGGATGTTCATGCTCTGGTTCCTAATGCGGCACCGTATTTCCGATACCGGAACCGCGGAGAAAAAGAGCCATGGTTCCAGCCGGGGCGAACTGATCCGTGTCTTCCTGCTGTTACTCATATCAATGTTCATCGGCGGCGTGATCTACCACGTCATGCAGACGGCGCTGCCGAAGCTTTTCGACGAGCAGCTTTCCAGTGTGCTGGGTGACGGGGCCATGGGGGTCGGCGCCGTGTTCGCCTTTGTCTTTATCCTGGGCGGGATCATGCAGATCGTCGGCGGGATTCTGGCGGATAAATTCCCGCTGAAACTGGTCTATGTTTCCTGCTGGTTCCTGCAAATACTGGTCATGGCCGGCCTCGCGGCCAGTGCCGGGTTCGGGATCGTCGGGTTTGCGGCGCTCGCGGTCATGGTGAATGTCGCGGCCCTGCCGGCCGAGAACATGATGCTGGCGCATTACACGCCGGCGAAACAGCACGGGCTCGCCTTCGGGGTCAAATTCGTACTGGCCTTCGTTGCGGCGCCGGTATCGATCGAACTGGTCGCCTGGGTAAAGGGTGCGACCGGCGGATTTGTCTGGCTGTTTGCGGGTGTCGCCATAGCAGCAGCCTGCGTGTTTGTTCTGCTGCTGGCGCTGCCACCGCACCGCGTATCC
>CAXBEC010000486.1:0-3084 GCA_963974145.1 uncultured Alphaproteobacteria bacterium
ATTGGAGATTTTTTCGTTATGTCCGTACAACTGGCCGAAACGGCGGAAGACGTTTCGCGCATCGCCTTCGGGTTCATGGCGTCCAAGGCGCTGTTTGCCGCGCTGCATATCGGCATTTTCGACAAGCTCGCCGACAGTCCGAAAACCGCCGCACAGGTCGCGCAGGAGACCCGAATCCCGGTCAACCGGGTCACGACGCTGCTGACCGCGCTGACCGGAATCGGGCTGGTCGACCGCGAAGAGGAGACCTACAGCAATTCGCCGGGCGCCGCGGCGTTCCTCGTGCAGGGCGCGAAATACGATTTCGGCGATTACCTGCGCTACCAGATCGACGGCCAGATGTACCCCTTCCTCGACCAGCTGAACGAGGTGGTCGACGGGTCGCTCGATCCTGACGCGGTGGATTCCTACCAGCACTGGATGGCCGATCCGGAGGAGGCCGCCCTGTACAGCAATGCGCAGCATGCCGGATCGCTGGGGCCGGGGCGGACGCTGGCGCGGCTGGTTGACCTGTCCGGCGCGAAGAACCTGCTGGATATCGGCGGCGGCACGGGGGCGATGAGCATCCGCCTGCTGGAGGCCAACCCGGATCTTGTGGCGACGATTATCGATTTTCCGAATGTGGCGGAAATCGGCTGGCGTTTCGTGACCGAGGCCGGGATGGTCGACCGGATCCGCTACATCCCGGGCAACGCGATGAAGACCGCCTGGCCGACCGAACAGGATGCGATCCTGATGTCCTACCTGTTCAGCGGCGTACCGGGGACGGAAGTGCCGCGCCTCGTCGGGGATGCGTTTGCCTGCCTGGCGCCGGGCGGCCATTACATGGTGCATGACTTCATGGTCGAGGACGACCGCAGCGGCCCGCCGATGGCGGCGCTGTGGCAGCTTCAGCACATGGCCTTCACGCCCGAGGCGCGGTCGGTCACACCGGGCTGGCTGCGGGCGCGGATGGAGGAAGCCGGATTCGTCGATATCCGCGAGGAAGAAATGATCCCGGGCCTCACGCGCCTGCTGCATGCGCGCAAGCCGGGCTGACCCCGTGGCGCGGTCCGATTTCCATTTCGCCTGGCCGTTCCGCGTCCGTTATTCGGAGGTGGACGGCCAGAAAATCGTCTTCAACGCCCATTACCTGACCTATTACGACACCGCGATCACCGAATATTTCCGCGCCCTGCCCTATGACTATATGGGGCAGGTCGAACGGACCGGCGAGGATTTCCACACCGTGCGCAGCCTGGTCGAATACCAGCAGCCGATCCTGTTCGACGAGGATATCGAGGTGCATGTCCGGGTGGCGCGGCTGGGCCGCTCGTCGATCACCTTCCGGCTGGAAATCCATCCGGCGGGGGCGGAGGAGTTGCGCGCCACGGGGGAGGTCGTCTGGGTGAACACGGATCAGACAAGTCATAAATCCGCCGCCCTGCCGCCGGAACTGGTCGAAAAAATCACCGCGCTGGAAGGCGGCGATATACAGCCGTGACACATGCCCTAAATAAGTGGACACTATACTTTATTGCGATGGGTCAGGCCGGCGCTTTTTCGGAAAATCGCGTTTCCGCCTCATACGCCGCCGCCGCGCGGTACAGCGCCGCTTCGGCAAAGGGCCGCCCGACGAGCTGGAACGAAGCCGGCAGCCCGTTTGCCGTGAACCCCGCCGGAACCGCGAGCGAGGGCAATCCCAGATAGTTGATCGGCTGGGTACAGTGGGTCATGCCCGCGACCAGCGCCGGGAAACCCGGTGAATCCTTCACATCCGTATCCGCCTGCGACGGCACCGGCATGGTGATGGTCGGGGCGTGGAAGACATCCGCCTTCGCAAACACCGCATCGACGAAGCCTTGCGTGACCTTCGGGCGGATCTGCAGCGCCGCCAGATACTGCACCGCCTTGCGCGGACCTGCGGGCCGTAATCCTGCGGCCGGTCGCGCAGCCAGGCCGCGTGCAGCACGGTGCCTTCCGGCCCGCGTACGGTGACGCCGAGCTGGCGGATATGGTGGTGGTCGGGGACTTCGACCTCGATGATTTCTGCGCCCATGCCCTCGAACACCTTCAGGCTCGCCTGCATCAGATCGCGGACTTCCGGGGCCGCATTGTCGTAATAGTAATTGGCCGGCACCGCGATGCGCAGCCCCTTGGCTTCCGGTGCGCTGGCCGCCGCCTCGTAGTCATCCACCGGCATGGCGCTGGCGGTATGGTCCATCGGGTCGGCCCCGGCGATCAGCCCCAGCATGCGGGCATTGTCGCGCACCGTGCGGGTCAGCGGCCCGGCATTGTCGAGCGAAAACGACAGCCCCATCAGCCCGTAGCGGCTGACGCGGGTCTGGGTCGGCTTCATACCGACCAGCCCGCAACAGGCGGCGGGCAATCGCACCGAACCGCCGGTATCGGAGCCCAACGCGCCATAGACCAGCCGCCCGCCGACCGAGGACCCCGCCCCGCTGGACGAGCCGCCGGTGACATGGTCCGGGTTCCACGGATTGCGGCAGGAGCCGTAATGGTCGTTATGCCCGAATGGCCCGACGGCGAATTCCGACATGTTCAGCCCGCCCAGATGCAATGCGCCCGCATCGGCAAGCCGGCTTATCGTCGTTGCCGTATGGTCGGGCACGAAATCGCGGCGGATTTTCGAGCCGCAGGTCGACACTTTCCCGGCCCGGTAATACATGTCCTTGTGGGCCAGCGGCACGCCGTGCAGCGGCCCCGGCGCCTCGCCCCGGGCCAGCGCCGCGTCGGCGGCATCGGCGGCGGCCAGGGCTTCGTCGGCTTCCAGCGAGATGAAGGCATTCAGCGCCGGCTGCTTTTCGTCGATGCGGGCGAGGCAGGCTTCGGTGACCTCGCGGGAGGATACCGTTTTTTCGGAAATCGCCTCGGCGATGTCCGTGAGGCTCAGATGGGTCAGTTCAGTCATCGCGCTTCGCCATCGCAACAAGGGCGCGGTCAAAATGCACGGGTTCGGTATCGAACAGCGAATGGTCCGCCAGTGTTTCCAGCGTGGCGGTCAGTGCAGCAGAATTTGCCGCCAGCCGTTCCGCCGCCGCGTCTTCCAGCGTCACACCGTGCCATTCGCTGGCCAGCGCCTTC
>CAXBEC010000487.1:0-3083 GCA_963974145.1 uncultured Alphaproteobacteria bacterium
CCTCCATCGGGGGGGATTCGCCTTTCCACTTGCCGGAACGCTTCAGCGCGTCGGCAACTTCCGGCGGCATGTAGTTTTCGTCATGCTTGGCCAGCACGGTGGTCGCGTGGAAGCTGCCATCGGCTTCCAGCCAGCCTTCACTGACCACGCCCTGGCCCTCGCGGAACAGGTCCGGCAGCAGGCCCGTGTAGCTGACGGCGGTCGTGTTGTTGAAATCGGTGATATCGAAACTGGTCTGCCCGTCGGTCCCGGTGCGGAGACTGCCTTCGGCGACAATGCCGCCGATCCGCACGGACTGGCCTTCCTTGACCGATTTTTCGATCAGGTCGGTCGGGCTGTAGAAATACAGGATATTGTCCTGGAAGGCGGTCAGCACCAGCGCCGCGGCAGCGCCCAGCATGAGCATCCCGATGAGGATAATCCGCATCCGCCGTTTCTTGCGGGTCGCCGGCGTGCGCCGCGTTGCTGTCATGCTCATGCTTCCCCCTCACTTTCCGGTGCACTGCGGCGCTGCTGGCGCAGCGACTTCGCCAGGGCCTCATTGCGACGCATGCTGCGTAAGGATGTAATCAACAGCCCGGCCAGAACAACCGTTGCAATCCCGTATGCGGGCCAGATGAAGCTGGCATGTCCGCCCATGTGCAGATATTCGGTGATGCTTTCCATCATGCCTCCGCCTGGCCTAGGCGCATGTTGCGGACGCGCATCGCGGCGAGTTCGCTGCGGATGCGGACGATCAGAAGCACAAGATACAGCACCGTGAAGCCGAATATCATGATCAGCAGCGGCGTAAGGATTGACGAATGGATGGCCGGGCCATCCATCTTGATGACGCTGGCGGGCTGGTGCAGCGTATTCCACCAGTCGACCGAAAACTTGATGATGGGCAGGTTGATCGCCCCCACAAGCGCCAGAATGCTGGCCCTGCTCTGGCCCTGCGCCGGGTCGTCGAAGGCATCCACCAGCGCGATATAGCCGATATAGAGAAAGAACAGGATCAGGAAGGACGTCAGGCGCGCGTCCCATACCCACCAGGTGCCCCACATCGGCTTGCCCCAGAGCATGCCCGTGATCAGGGCGATGGCGGTGAAACAGGCCCCGATGGGGGCGCTGGCCTTGGCTGCCAGAAAACCGAGCGGATGTTTCCAGATCAGAGCCGTCGCGCTGGCGATTGCCATGCCGCCATAGACGAACATCGCCATCCAGGCGGACGGCACGTGAATATACATGATACGGACGGTTTCGCCCTGCTGGTAGTCCGGCGGGGACTGGAACAGGCCGAAATACAGCCCGGCGGCGATTGAAATTCCGGCCAGCCAGGCGCACCACGGCAGGGCCGGGTTCGCGATGCGGAGGAACTGATTGGGGTTCGCGAATCTGTGCATGGGCAACTATATAGTGGCCAGACCCGTCGCGCGCCAAAACTTCTTTGCCAACACTGTGTTGCGCACCGAATTGTTATCGCCCCATCACGACTGGATTAGCCCGCCTGACCGCTGATTTCAAGCCTTCCCGCGCGGGATGCGGCGAGATGCCCGATCCGTGATCATGCGGCAATTCGCGCGGCACCGGGCAAAAATGGACAAAATGGGCAGAAAGGACCGCAAACCTGTCATTGCCCGGATGCCGCAAACAGTATGAACTGGAACAGTTGTACTCCTGCAAGGCGACAATCGGATGATGGATTCTTCAAAGCGGCCCCGTGCCGCAATAATCATCGCCTGCGGCGGCCTGGTGCTGCTGCTGTCGATCGGTATCCGCAACAGTTTCGGGATTTTCCTGCAGCCCCTATCGGGTGAACTGGGCTGGTCCCGCGAGGTCTTTGCGCTGACCCTCGCGATCCAGAACCTGTTCTGGGGGATATCGCAGCCCTTCGCCGGCATGATCGCCGACCGGTACGGGTCGGGCCGGGTGATCGTGACCGGGGCGATAATCTATGCCGCCGGTTTGTTGCTGATGTCCGCATCGACGACCCCGCTGGCGACGCATATCACCATCGGTGTGATGATCGGCATCGGGATCGGCGGCTGCGGTTTCGCCATCGTGCTGGCCGCGGTCGGGCGCAGCGTGCCGCCCGAACGGCGGGCGATGGCGCTGGGGTTTGCCTCGGCACTGGGATCTTTCGGCCAGTTTTCGCTGCTGCCGATGGGGCAGGTGCTGATGGACGGGCAGGGCTGGTCGGTGACCTTCGTGGTCTTCGGCATGATGATCCTGCTGATAGTGCCGCTGGCGTCGATGCTGTCGGGGCGGCCCGCGGCGACTCCGGCGGGTCAGTCACTCGGTTTCCGGGAAGCGATGCGCGAGGCCGCGGGCCATTCCGGCTACCTGTATCTCAACGCCGGTTTCTTCGTCTGCGGTTTCCATGTGACCTTCATCGCCACCCATCTGCCCGCCTATGTCAGCGACCTCGGCCTGTCGCCGCAACTCGGCGCCTGGGCGCTGGGGCTGGTGGGGTTGTTCAATATCATCGGATCGTTGCTGGCCGGGGTGCTGGGCGACCGGTTCAGCAAGAAATACCTGCTCAGTTTCCTGTACATGGCGCGGGCCGCGGTGATTGCGCTATTCATCCTGACGCCGCCCTCGACCCTCACCGTGTTGCTGTTTGCCGGTTCCATGGGGCTGTTATGGCTCAGCACGGTGCCGCTGACCTCGGCGCTGGTCGCGCAGGTGTTCGGCACGCAATACATGTCGACCCTGTTCGGCATCGTCTTCTTCAGCCACCAGATCGGTGCGTTTCTGGGGGCATGGCTTGGCGGGCGGCTGTATGTGGAGACCGGCTCCTATGAAATCGTCTGGTGGATCTCGGTCGCCGTCGCGCGCCATCGACACGCGGTCGTCGGCGACCAGCATCGCGCCCAGGATGTAGAAATAGGGCCGCGCCGGCAGGCCCATGATCGCCGCGTCGATGGCGGCGGCGGCGAATATCAGCGCCGGGATATAGAGCGGCAGCACCAGGATCGATACCAGGATTCCCGCGCGGCGCGCGCCCAGCGTCAGCGATGCGCCGACCGCGCCGATCAGGCTCAATGTCGGTGTGACCAGCAGCATGATGACAAACAGCGTGCCATAACCTGCGTCCGGCA
>CAXBEC010000488.1:0-3073 GCA_963974145.1 uncultured Alphaproteobacteria bacterium
TAGCCTGTCGCGCCATGCGGGCAACGAAACACATCGCGCGCGCGATAATGGAGGGAAATCAGAATGACAATAACACCCAATCACGCCAAGGAACGCCTGAAACAGGGCAAGACATCGCTGGGATTCCAGGTTCGCCGCCTGTATGGCCCGGATGTCGTCAGGATCGCCAAGGCCTGCGATTACGACCATCTGTTCATCGACATGGAACATGGCGCCATGGACCTGGAAACCGCGGCGCAAATGTGCGTTTCCGCGCTGGATGCGGGAATCACCCCGCTGGTCCGGGTGCCCGGCCATGAACATTTCCACGCCGCCCGGATTCTCGACAACGGCGCCATGGGGGTCATCATTCCCCATGTCAGCACGGTCGAGGAAGCCAAACGCGCGGTCAGCCAGTGCAAGTTCCCGCCGGTCGGCCACCGGTCCTTCGGCGGGCCGCTGCCGCAACTGGGCTTCGAGGCCCTGCCGGTGTCGGAGATCGGTACGATTTCAAACGACAACACGCTGCTGATCATCATGCTGGAAACCCCGGAAGGCATCGAGAACGCGGATGCCATCGCGGCGCTGGACGGCGTCGACATGCTGCATGTCGGCTGCAACGACCTGGCGGCGGAAATGGGCCTGCATGGCCAGTTCGGTCATCCCGATGTCGTCGAGGCCGTCGGCAAGGCCATCGCGGCGGCGCAGAAACACGGCAAGTTTGCCGGGCTGGGCGGCGTCGCCGATGAGGAACTGACAAAGAAATATGTCGATATGGGCATGCGCTTTTTGAGCGCCGGCGCGGATTTCGGCTTCATGATGGCGGGCGCCAAGGCGCGCAGCAAGTTCCTGCGCGGGCTCGGCCACAACTAGGAACGGACAACCATGCGGCGGGCCGGTACACACCGGCCCGCCGGCTATATCCAGGGGGGAATGACCAATGACGATCCTGAAGAACCATACCAAGGAAAAACTTGCGGCCGGCGGGCTCGCCGTCGGCATCGGGCTGCGCCAGGCGCGCCATGTGGATATCGCGACCATCGCCAAGACCTGCGGCTATGACTGGATGTTCGTCGATATGGAACACAGCTCGCTCGACCTCGATATGGCGTCCCAGCTCTGCATGGCCGGGCTGCATGCGGGAGTCACCCCCTTCGTGCGCGTGCCGGGGCCGCAGCATTTCCATGCCTCGCGCATCCTCGACACGGGCGCCATGGGCATCATTGTCCCCCATGTCGAATCCGTCGCGGAAGCGCGCCAGGCGGTCGATAACTGTAAGTACCCGCCCATCGGCCACCGCTCCTATGGCGGTACGGTGCCCCAGGTCAGCTTCACCGCGCTTGGCAATGTGAAACACCAGGAAGTCGTCAATGAACAGACCATGGTCGTGGTCATGGTCGAGTCGCCGAAGGCGGTGGACGATATCGACGCGATTGCCGCTGTCGAAGGGGTCGACGTGCTGCTGATCGGCACCAATGACCTGTCCAACGAAATGGGCGTGCCCGGCGACTACACCAATCCGAAAATCGTGCATGCCTATGACGAAGTCTGCGGCGCCGCCAAAAAGCACGGCATCACCGCCGCGATGGGCGGGATCTATGACGAGGAACTGGTGAAACAGTATGTCGCCAAGGGCATCCGCATGATCCTCGGCGGCTCGGACCTCAGCTTCCTGATGAAGGCGGCAAGCGACCGCAGCGCGTTCCTGCGTACGCTGGAATAGGGAGGCTCAGCCGCCGCGCAGGCGGCGCAATACATCGCGCTGCCGCGCCTTGAGGGTGCGGAGTTCCCGCGCCTCCGCCGCCGTGGTATCGCCAAACCGCGCGCGGCGCTCCAGCTCGTTGATCGACGAGTCAAGGGACTGCCGCACCCCGCGCAGCGCCCGCGCCTCGCTATCGGTCAGCCCGCCACGCGACTGGACGGATGGTTCAGGGTCGGGCATTTCATAATACGGGCGTGACGGCCGCGGCGAGGGGGCCGGCGGACGGGTAACCGGTCTGACCGGTGGCTGTGGCGCGACCACCGGCGACGCCACCGGTTCGGGCAGTGTCTCCACCGGCGGCAGGATAACCGCCTCGCCCGGCGCCCAAAGCCGGGTTTCGTCCGCATTGCCGCAGGCCGCCAGCGACAGCAGGGCGGCAAGCAGTATCGGTCCGCGCATCACAGCCGGCCCTCCAGCGCCTCCGGCAGCGGGCCGCCGGTCGCCCAGTCCAGCAGTTCGACCGTATGCACGACCGGGATATCCGCGCCGCCGGCGATCTGCGCCATGCAGCCGATATTGCCGGCGGCGACGACGGCGGCACCGGTCCGCGCGATATTGGCCAGCTTGCGGTCGCGCAGTTGCGTCGCGAGTTCCGGCTGCAACAGGTTATAGGTACCGGCCGAACCGCAACACAGATGCCCTTCCGGCACCGTGCGCACATCGAACCCCGCCTGCACCAGCAGTTTCCCGGGCAGGGTCGTGATCTTCTGTCCGTGCTGCAGCGAACAGGCCGAGTGATAGGCCACGGCCAGACCGGACGGTTCTGCCACCGCGCCGAGGCCGATATCTGTCAGGTATTCGGTAATATCCTTTGTCAGCGCGGACACCCGTGCCGCCGCTTCAGACATTGCGGCGTCCTCCCGGAACATGAAGCCGTAATCCTTGACCGTCGTCCCGCAGCCGGACGCGTTTACAACAATGGCATCGAGCCCCGCGCCATCCGCCTCCGCGATCCAGGCGCGGATATTCTTCGCCGCGCGGGCGTGGCTGTCCTCGGCCTCGCCCATATGATGGGTCAGCGCCCCGCAGCGCCCGGCGCCGCGCGCCACCACGACCTCGACGCCATGTCGGGTCAGCAGCCGCACCGTGGCTTCGTTGATCGCCGGGTTCAGCACCTTCTGGGCACAGCCGGTCATCAGCGCCACGCGGCCCCGCCGCCTGCCCTGTGCGGGAAAAACCTGCGGCTTGTCCATCCGCGACGGCGAGGGGATATGTTTCGGTGCCATGCGCAGCAGCGCCTTCAGCCGCCCCGGCGCCAGCCCGGCGAAGGGCCGCGCGAACCACGCGCCCATCAGCGCGAAGCGGAACAGGTTCGGGTTCGGCAGCACGATT
>CAXBEC010000489.1:0-3070 GCA_963974145.1 uncultured Alphaproteobacteria bacterium
TCCGTCAATACCGAAGCCGCATTCCCTGCCGCCCTGGCGGCCTTGAAGGGTAAAACCGTTCGTGTGGATCCTGCGAGCGCGGCTGCCTATATTGTCGATTGTTTGATAGAAGGCGGTGCGACCGTTTCACGCGGCAACGACCCCTGCGCCCTACCAAAGGCCTGCAAGAACGCGGTTGAAATTTCCGGAACGCGCGCTGCGCATGAACGGGATGGCGCGGCTCTGACCCGCTTTCTCGCATGGTTTTCCGAAAAGGCGCCGACGGGAACACTGCGGGAACTGGAGGCCTCCGACCGGCTGGCGGAATTCCGGTCCGGTGATGCGCTGATCCGCGACCTCAGCTTCGATACGATATCCGGTTCGGGGCCTAACGGCGCTATCGTTCATTATCGCGTATCACCACGCAGCGACCGACTGATTGGGGCCGGTGAACTTTTCCTGGTCGATTCCGGCGCTCAGTATCTGGATGGGACGACGGATGTCACCCGCACGATTGCGGTTGGCACACCGACGGCGGAAATGCGCGACCGGTTTACCCGTGTGCTCAAGGGGCATATCGCTATCGCGCGTGTCCGGTTCCCGGCGGGGACGACAGGCACGCAACTGGACCTTCTGGCGCGCCAGTCGCTATGGCAGGCAGGCCTGGATTTCGATCATGGCACCGGTCATGGTGTGGGTAGTTATCTAAGCGTTCACGAAGGCCCGCACCGCATTTCGAAGGCGCCGAGCACTGTCGCCCTGCAGCCGGGTATGATCGTCTCCAACGAACCGGGGTACTACAAGACCGGTGCCTATGGAATCCGGATCGAGAACCTCGTGACCGTGGTGCCCTGCAAGGCGCTTGCGGGAAGCGAACGGGTCATGCTGGAATTCGATACGCTGACTCTCGCACCCATCGACCGTAATCTCGTGGACGTTGCGCTATTGGACGACGGTGAAATCGCCTGGTTCGACGCATATCACAGTCGTGTCCGGAAGACCTTGTCTCCGGCGCTGGAAGGATCTGACAAGGCCTGGCTGATTGACGCTACCAGGCCCATTCAGCAGGGCTGAGCCCTCGCTAATTGCATTTCGGTCGCATGCGGACGAGCCCCCAGCCGAAAATCGCGTCACGGCCGGGCGCGCCAAGGTCCTGGGTTAGTTCGCGCAATACAGCGCGCAATGTCATGGGATCAGGTTTGGCGCCATCGGCGAGCTCCAGCGCAACGGCACCCGTGATGAAAGGGGCGGCAAAGGATGTGCCGCTTTGCAGCGTGCCGCCGCCATTTGCGGCGGTCCAGAGCCCGACGCCCGGAGCGGCGAAATCGATATAGTCGCCCTGATTGGCATGCCCATAGGCGGCGAGCTGCTGGTCGATGGCGGTCACGGCCAGCACTTTGGGATGCGCCGCGGGATAGGCGGGTTTCGCCGACGCACCGCCGTTACCTGCGGCGGCGACGACCACCAGGCCTTTCGCGGTTGCGCGCTCCATCAGCAACGACAGGACCTTATTCTCCGACCCTGCGAGGCTGATATTGACGACCTGGACTTTCTTGGCGACGAGCCAGTCGAGCGCCTTCATCATTGACCCGAGGCTCGCCTTGATCGTGCCATCCGGCCGCGCCGAAAATATATTTGCCGCATAGAGGGATGCGCCCGGGAGCAGCCCTTTCCAATGGCCGTTGCTGTCGTTGCCGATGAGGATTGCAGCGACCCCGGTGCCATGATCTGAAACGCCCGGTTTATCTTTGGCTGCCAAAAAGGACTGCCGGGCAATATCACGGTCGCGGAGGGCGGGATGCTTCAGATCAATCATGGTATCGATGATGCCGATGCGCAGGCCAGTGCCACAACTGCGCGAAACCTCGCCCCAGCCAAATACCTTGCGGCCATAATCACCCGGCTGTCCGGCGCCAGGGTTCAGATGCTGGTTGGCGCCGGAAACGACGGTCGGATACCTGGCGCGGATCGATGCAAGCGCCTGTTCCACGGTGACGTCCGCCGGCGTTCGCAGGCGGACAACGATCATGTCCAGCGCATCGAGGCGGATCCGCTCAATAAGCGCATAGCCGTCGCGAACCATGGTACGCAGAAATCCGGAAGGTGGGTCGACGATGACGACTTCGCCGGGTTCATAGTCTTCCACATCCGTGTCAGCCGCGCCTGTGCCCGGTTCGTCTCTGGTTGTGGGAAGTCTTTTCCGTGTCTCTTGCGGTGTCGCGGCTGGCGTTGGGGGTTTGGCCTGATTCTCCGTCTTGCCAATGACGTTTCCATTCTTGTCATAGCGCAGAATACTTGTGCTCGACTGCGCGAGGGCGATTGAGGCGCCGGTCGTAAAAAGGACCAGTCCTATCGCAACGCTGAGAATCTTCATATCTTCAGGCTCCCTCAGTCATGGCCATCAGTGCCGGCGCCGCATACCAGGACACACACATGGCCCCCCTCGACCCTGCCGGATCGAAGCGCCGCCAGTGCGGCTGCGCCACTCAGCTCCGCTGCGAACCACAACCATCGTGCGGCAGCGCGCATCTCGTCGTCACTCACCAGCAGGATATCATCAACAGATTTAGAAATTATGTCGAAATTGAGCGGTTCACTGCGCCGTGGCGCCAGCGTCCCGGCTTCGGTCGTGATATCGGAAAGGGTTACAAGCCCCCCGGCGCGACGGCTTTCAAGATGTGTGGGCGCTCCGATTGGCTCGACACCGATAATCCGGATTTCCGGTCGTATTGCCTTGATTGCGGTGGCGACGCCGGCGATCAGGCCACCGCCGCCAATAGACACGATGACCGTGTCGATATCCGGCGCCTGGTCGAGAATTTCGAGGCCTACCGTGCCCTGGCCGGCGATGACGCCCGGGTCGGCGAAGGGGTGAATATAGGTCAGTCCGGATTGCGACGCCTTTTGCAGGGCAGCCGCATTGGCATCGTCCCAGACATCCCCTTCCACCACGACCGTCGCGTTCCAGGCTTCAATCTTGGCGATTTTTGCGGGCGGTGTGTTGGATGGAACGTAGACCGTGACGGGGACGTTGTTCGTCCAGCCCGCATAGGCGACGCCGAGCCCGTGATTACCGCCGGAGGCGGTTACC
>CAXBEC010000490.1:0-3067 GCA_963974145.1 uncultured Alphaproteobacteria bacterium
GCTCGCCAATTCATTTCAGTGACCAGGTTATCCCGCCGATGCGCGAAACATCACAGGGCATGCCGTGCAGATAGGCTCGGCCGCCGCTTTTAACCTGATCTAGAAATCCAGGTCCGCATAATGCCGGGGCGGGGGGGCGCCGGGGATGTGGTCGCCGAGCAGCGAGCGGAAGCTGGGGCGGGACTTGATCCGGGCGTACCAGTCCCGGGCAGGCTGGTGATCGTCCCAGGGCACATCGCCCAGATAGTCAACGCAGGACAGGTGCGCCGCCGCCGCGATATCGGCCAGAGTGAGTTCCTCGCCCGCGATCCAGCGCCGCCGTTCGGTCAGGTAGCCGATATATTCCAGATGATAATGAATATTGTGGTTGCCGGCGCGGATGGCCGATGAATCCGGTTCACCCAGTCCCAGAAACCGCTTCATAATCTTTTCGTCGACCAGATTGATCGTCACTTCGCGGTAGAACTTGTGATCGAACCAGGCGACGAGGCGGCGTGTTTCCGCACGCATCGCCGGCGAACGACCGAGCAGCGGCGGTTCGGGATGGATTTCATCCAGGTATTCGGAGATTGCCCAGGAATCCGACAGCACCATGCCGTCCTCATCCAGCAAAACCGGCACCTGCCCGGTCGGATTCAGCGCCAGAAAGTCGTCGCGCCGTTCCCAGACCTTTTCGACCTTCAGGGTCACGTCGAGGTTTTTCTCGCCCAGCACGAGACGGACCTTGCGGCAAAAGGGAGACAGCCAGAGGTGATAGAGCAGATGCATGGTAGTTATATTAGGACCTGCGCGCGAAATAGGAAGAGGATCGGACGTCCGCGCCCGGTGAGTGCAATTGGCGCAGTATAAAAATATTTATACATGATATCACCGAATGATGCGTATAACGTAAACCCTATCTGGGGAGATTCGGGTGACACTCTACCACATTTTGATACTGGCACTGGTGCAGGGCATCACGGAATTCCTGCCGATCAGTTCGTCGGGGCATCTTATCCTGACGTCGCAGGTCCTGGACTGGCCGGATCAGGGGCTGGTGATCGATGTCGCCGTCCATATCGGCACCCTGTTCGCGGTGACGCTGTATTTCTGGCGCGATATCTGGGAAATGACCACCGGTTTGCTGGCCATGATGCGCGGCCGCCGCAACCGGGGCGGCACGCTGGCGTTGCTCGTCATTCTGGCGACGATCCCGGTCATCATCGCCGGGTATTTCGGCAAGCCGTTCATCGAATCCCATCTGCGCAGCGCCGAAATCATCGCCTGGGCGACGCTGGGCTTCGGGATCCTGCTATGGATTGCCGACAGAACCGGCATGACCGTGCAGCGGATCGAACATCTGCGCTGGGGCAATGCGCTGTTCATCGGGCTGATGCAGGTCCTTGCACTGATTCCCGGCACCAGCCGGTCCGGCATCACCATGACCGCGGCCCGGTTCCTGGGCATGGAGCGGGCCGATGCGGCACGGTTCTCCATGCTGCTGTCGATCCCGACGATCCTGGGTGCCGGCGTATTGAGTGGATACGACCTGTATCAATCAGGCGACATGCAACTCGGGTGGGATGCCGGGGTCGCGGCGGCCCTGTCCTTCGTAACCGCGATGGTCGCGATCTGGGGACTGATGCGATGGCTGCGCCATGCCGGCTTCGGACCCTTCGTGCTCTACCGGATCCTGTTGGCGGGTGGTTTGCTCTACTGGGTCTACGCCTGAACCTGGCCCGAAGAAACAACCGTTCGGGAAATCGCCGTCAGGCCCGCACCGCCGAATGGAAACGACCACCGCGGCGGAACCGGTCCATATAGGTCGGCAGGACGACCTCCGCCGCCGTCGGCGAAATATCCAGCGTCTCCAGCCCCGGCAGATCGCCGGATGCCACATTGTCGCTCTGCAACAGCGTGACCTGATCCGGGGTCAAGGGCGGGGTCGGCAGGAATTGCAGGAAAGCCGACATCAGGCTTGCGAGCCAGAACGGCACCGGCAGCAAGAAGCAACGGCGATCGGTCTGGCGCAGGACCAATTCCATCAGTTCCCGGAAGGTATACACCGCCGGTCCAACCAGTTCGTAGATCTTGCCGGCAGTATCGTCGCGGGTCAGGCCAGCCATGATCGCATCCGCGACATCGCCGACATAGACTGGCTGGAACCGGTTGCCGTCATCGTCCGGACCGGCATTGGCGCGACCGTAGATCGGGCAGGTGCCGCCGATTACGGGAAGGAACGGCAGAAGCCGGGCCATCGCCGCGAAACGGTTGAAGAAATCATCCTGCGGGCCGAAAACGACGCTGGGTCGCAGGATCATTGCGCCCGGAAATTCCGCCAGCACCGCTTCCTCTCCGGCAGCCTTCGACCAGGCATAGCGCGACCGCGACCGGGTTGAGGCACCAAGTGCCGACATCTGCACCAGTCGCTCGACGCCGGCGGCTTTCGCGTGTCGCGCGATTCGGGCGGCTGCATCCTTGTGCACCGCCTCGAAACTCTGTTTTCCGCGTTCGTACAATATGCCAACCAGGTTCACGACGGCATCAGAGTCACGCACGGCGGCCGCAACGGACGCATCATCGCGGACATTCGCGACGACCGGTGTAATCTGACCGACATCGCCCATCGGGCGCAGGAAATTCGCGCCTGCAGCATCACGCACCGCAACGCGCACGATCCAGCCCTGCTCCGCAAGCCGCTTGACCAGGTGCCGGCCGATAAAGCCGGAACCGCCGAAAACCGTGACCTGTTTCATCCTGTCCCATTCCTCCACGCTAGACCGGGGTTGCGCCGCGGCGCCCCGCTTGGCCGGCATATTATCGCTGGTCGAACAGAACGCCAGCGGAAAAGCCACCCTGGCCAAAACCGTACCTTTCATAAAAAGTAGTGCAGAACATGTTGCGAATATATTGACATGCCCGTCGCGCCAGCCTATCACGCCGCTGGGCCCAGGTGGCGGAATTGGTAGACGCGCAGGTTTCAGGTACCTGTGGGGGAAACCTCGTGGAAGTTCGAGTCTTCTCCTGGGCACCAACTTAAAGAAGACAGCGCTGCGGCGGTGACAGGCGATGGCGCCGCAACGCAAGG
>CAXBEC010000491.1:0-3066 GCA_963974145.1 uncultured Alphaproteobacteria bacterium
GACTTGTGCCGTTGCCCATTCATAAGAATTTGAATGGCTCGAAAACGTGACCACGTTCTGCCTAGCAAGTTCCACCGCGCCTGATGCGTTGTAGTCGCCAAAACGTTGCCCGTAGTCATTTAATCGGTTGATAAAGTTATTTCGCCAAATTGCTCCCTCGATCATGTCAAAAGGGTCAAAGAAAATTGCGGCCGTAGCGTACCGATTATAGGCGGTGTCGGGATCTCCTTTAAGGAGGGCGGCGTCGCCACGCGTGGCGCGGATGCCTGCCTGTTGCCGAACTTCCGTCAGCGTTCGCTCGGCCTGCTGAATTTCCTCAGCACCGGCGAGGATTTTGTCAGCTTCATCGAACTTGCCTTGGTCCAGCGCGGCCATTGCAGCCGCTCGCTGGTTGGCGAGGCGACCTTCCATGTCCTCGATACCGTCCAGCCGTTCCTTCAGCGCCTTGTAGTCGCGCGCCTTTTCCTGCAGGAAGGCGCGCAGTTCGGCGCGGGTGGCGTCCGGGTTGTCATGGCCGAAGCGCATGGACAGGTTTTCCAGCAGCCCGGCGGCCAGTTCGTCGTGAATTTCCGGCGGCAGGGTGCTGTCGGCGGGGTTGCGGCAGGCGGCAATGTCCTCCGCCGGGATATCCAGCGCCGTGACGAGGGCATCGACCGTGCGCTGCTGCGGGTTGGGAACCTTGCCGTTTTCCAGTTCGGAGATGCGCGTCTTGCGGGCTTCGTCGTCGAAGGCGCGGATGGCGAGGCCGCGCTGGCTCAGCCCCTCGATGCCGCGACGGGTCTTCACCAGTATGCCGAACCGCGCCCCGAAACTGTCCATCGCGCCGGTTTCCGCGCACAATGCCTCTCATCGATCGAACGTAATCGCCGCCCGGGCGGCACCCACTCACACCAAAGAGAGGTGCCGAACATGTTACATATACACCATCAGGTTGCCTATGCCCTGCTGTCGAGCCTGTACATGGCGTCCTGCCTCGGGCTGGACAAGACAGTCGTCGGGATGGCCGTGGCGGTTGCCTACGGGATGCTGGCGCTGGCGCGGCCGGAATAGCGGCGCGGCGGGTGTGGCAGGCGGGGTCCGGCTCAGGGCTTTGCCCGCCCGTCCGTTACAGCTTCCCCGCCGCTTTCAACTTCGCCACCACTTCTTCTGACTTGTCGCCCAATTCGTGGGCGCGTTCGTAATCGGCCAGCGCGGCGTCGGGTTTTTTCAGTTTTTCCTGGGCTTTGGCGCGCGCCGCGAAGGCGCCGGCGTGTTCCGGGTTGCGGCGGATGGCGCGGTCGAAATCGTTGAGGGCTGCCTGGGCGTCGCCCTTCGCCAGCCGCGCCCGGCCGCGATCCACATAGGTTTCGGGGTTGCCGGGCTCGATTTCGACGGACCGGTCGAGATCTTCCAGTGCGCGCTTGATGTCGCCCGCGGCGAGATACGCCGCCCCCCGGCTGCGCAGGGCGTCCGCATGGCCCGGCGCGCGGGCGAGGACCTGGCCGTAATCCTCTATCGCCCGGTCGTAGCGTTTCGCCAGCATGTGTGCATGGCCCCGGCTGAAATACGCCAGGGTATAGCTGGAATCGAGTTCGATGGCCTTGTCGAGGTCGGCGATGCTGCGGTCGATCTCCCCCATCTTGCCATAGGTCACGCCGCGATTATGGCGCGCGACGAGCGCGCCCGGCCGCAACTCGATGGCCTTGCTGTAATCCGCGACCGCCTTGTCCGGTTCCTCGAGCAACCCGTATACGACCGCGCGGTTGACATAGGCCTCCTCGTAATCGGGCCGCAGTTCGACGGTCTTGCTGTAATCCGCGACCGCGGTCTGATAATCGCCAACCGCCTTGTTCAGGCTGCCGCGGTTGAACCAGGCATCGGCATTGTCGGGGTCGAGCTTGATCGCCCTGTCGAGATCGGAGCGGGCGCGGTCCATGTCGCCCTGGTTCCTGTAGGCCTGGGCGCGGCCGATAAAGGCTTCGGGATCGCTCGGGCGAATGCCGATGGCCTTGTCCAGGTCCCGGATGGCGTGGATGTTTCTGCCGGTGTAGCTGTTGGCGATGCCGCGTTTCACCAGGGCGCGGGCCATGCCGGGGTTGCGGGCGAGGGCCCGGCCCAGATCGTCGAGCGCCTGTTCATAATTTCCCAGCCGGATATAGGCACTGCCGCGATTCAGATAGGTGGTGGGGATGGCATAGCGGCCCAGCCGCCCGGAATCGAACAGCCAGCTGCAGGCCTCCACAATCGCGTCGGGCACGGCCGCGGCGTCGCCGCATGTCGCCATCCGGGTCTCGAATTCGTCGCCCAGCGCCGGCGCGGTCAGGCCCAGCATGGCCAGAAAGGCGACAGGCAAGCTGTATCGCATGGCATTCTCCCGATCCACTGCGCCTGTTGACGCGAAAACAAGCTGTATCAGTCTATATATAGCCATATATAGCCACAGTGACCGGCGATTATGAAATAAATAGCCGCCGGGAAGGGTGCGACGGAACGGAATGAACGGGCATGGCGACACAGGTAATCATAAAGGGGCGGGTACAGGGCGTCGGCTACCGGGCCTGGACGGCGCGCGAGGCGGAATCGCGCGGGCTGGACGGCTGGGTCCGCAACCGGCGCGACGGGACGGTCGAGGCGCTGTTCGCGGGCAATGCGGATGCGGTGCGGCTGATGGTGTCGGCCTGCCGCAGCGGGCCGGCCTTCGCGCAGGTGACGGATGTGACGGCGGCACCGGCGGACGAACCGGCGCGGCCGGGCTTCCATACCCTGCAGACGACGGATTGAGGGCATGACCGGCACACCGCCCGATTTCGACGATGCCTTCCGGGACCGTCTGGCCGAACTGTTCGCCTGGCGCCGGGACGTGCGGCGCTTCCGGCCCGACCCGGTCGATCCGGCGCTGGTCACGGGGCTGCTGGAACAGGCCTGCCTGTCGCCCTCGGTCGGCAACAGCCAGCCCTGGCGCTTCGTGCTGGTCGAGGACCCGGCGCGGCGCGCGGCCGTCACCGAAAATTTCCGCCGCGCCAATGCGGAGGCGCTGGCGGATTACGCGGGCGACCGGGCGGCGAATTATGCCTCGCTGAAACTGGC
>CAXBEC010000492.1:0-3066 GCA_963974145.1 uncultured Alphaproteobacteria bacterium
CGTTGGCCCGTCACCCGCAAAACGGCTGGCGGTAGAATCCGCCTTCGTCGCCGGGATGGATGCGTGGCAAACCGTACAGCCCATCGATTTCGGACCGGTCACGAAGGACGGCCGCCATTCACGCATCCAGTTCTGGCCCGACAAGGGCGGTACCGCGGCGCGACATCTGCGCCAGGCCTTGCAGAAGCGTGATTCCGCCCTGACAGAGCCGGGAGGGCTGATCGGCCGCAGCGTCGCCCTGCAGAACCTCGCCGCCTATGAACGGCTGCTCTTTGTCGCCCTGGCCAACGGCCCGCAGGGCGCCCCCTATGCCTGCGCGCTGGCCAGCAGCATCGCCCGGTTCCAGACGGACCAGGCCCAGAGCATCCTCGACGAATGGCGCGGTCCGTTTCGGATGACGCTCAACGATCCGGCCCGGGCGAAGGATCTGGCTACGGCCATGTTCAAGGCGATCTTCACGACGCTGGACCGCATCATCGGCCAGAAGCTCGAACTGCCGCTCGGCAAGGCGATGGCGGCAGCCCAGCCAAAGCGCGCGGAAAGCTGGCGCAGCGGTCGCTCGCTCGCCAATATCGCCGCGATCCTTCGGATGGCAGCCCTTTTGTATGGCGCGCCGGACAGCTTTGCGGACCGTCTCGCCGCCGGTGGATCGGACGCGTTGGCGAACGGGCTCCGCCAGACCTTCAATGAACAGATCAAGGCTGTCAGCGACATCGGCATGCCCCTTTTCGACGCCGTCACTGACCCGATAGCGCGACCGAAGGTCGAAAAACTTCTGGCTGATATCAAGGACCTGCGCATTCTGTTGTCGGGCCCGGTGGACGAGGAACTGGACATGGTAATCGGCTTCAACGCCCAGGACGGAGACTAGGGGTCAGACATGTACCGACGGGGGTTTCTGTACGGTCTTGGCGCCAGCGGGCTGTTCCCCGCCCTTCCGGCACATGCAGGAAACCGGTACGGACTCTATGTCACCTGCGCTGCGCGACCGGATGGTTCCTACGCCGCCAGCGGTTTCGACGGAACAGGACGCCAGGTCTTCGAAATTTCACTTCCGGAGCGCGGCCATGGCATGGCGTTCCACCCGTCGCGCCGCGAATGCGTGGTACTCGCCCGGCGGCCGGGGACATTCGCCGCCGTCATCGACCTCCCCACCGGTAAGGCGCCACGATGGATCGAGGCGGCGGCAGGGCGGCATTTTTACGGTCATGGTGCCTTCTCGCCCGATGGCGCATTCTTTTTCGCGACTGAAAACGACTACGAGACCGGCCGCGGCGTACTGGGTGTCTACGACACCGCGAACGGCTATGCGCGGCTCGGCGAAATCGCGAGTAACGGCATCGGGCCCCATCAGGTGCGGCTGACGCCGGACGGCAAATCCCTTGCCGTCGCCAATGGCGGCATCCAGACCCATCCGCTGAACGGTCGCGACAAGCTGAATCTGGGGAGCATGGCGCCGAACCTGTCACTCCTTGCCCTGAAGGACGGCGCAGTACGACGCGTCTATGCCCTGCCGCCGGCGCTGCACCAGCTGTCGATCCGCCATATCGATATGGACCGGCGGCAGCGTGTTGCCGTGTCCATGCAATATGAAGGCGCGCACCCGGATGATATTGCGCTTGTCGCGCTGGCCGCACCGGAAACCGGAATGCAGTTGCTGCGCGCACCGGCGGCAGTGGAAAAGCGATTGCGACAGTATACAGGCGCCGTTGCCTTTGATTCTTCGGGCCGCTATGTGGCGGCGTCGGGACCGCGCGGCGGCATTGCCGTGATCTGGGACGCGCAGACCGGCACTTATCTGCGCCAGATCGAGGCACCCGATACCTCGGGTATTGCGGCGACGGCACAACCCGGTGAATTCATGCTGAGCGGCGGCGACGGCGCGATCCGCCGCGCCGATATCCGGTCCGGCACAACCGCAATGCTGGCCCCGCCGAACCGTGCCCATCGCTGGGACAACCACCTGGAACCCGAGGAAATATCCGGCGCCTGACCGACTCAGATTTCCGGCAACGGGTCCTTTTCACCATAATTCATGAGCTGGTGACGGGAAATAATGGCATCCGTAGCGCCATGAGCAGCAAGGCTATCCGTTGAGAGTGGCCCCGATTCCAGGTCCTCCAGCGCCGCCATCCCCGTCGCTTCGACGAAGACGGTAAAGGGCGAAGTCTCGTCCGCCTTCCTGCGCAGGCTGGCGTCCTGCACCTTGATGACAGTCGACTCCAGATCCCGTTTCCAGACCTGCAATCCAATGATACCCGGTCGCTGCAACAGGTCGGGGAAAACCTCCTGACCCAGCCAGTGAACCAGTTCATCCGCGCGCCCTTCGGTGGCTGCCATACGGATGGTCATGGATACGGCGCCGAAGCCCCAGCCGATGCGGCGTACGACGTTGAAGGCTGTGCGGTTGGTGTTCCGGAAATGAGGCAGGATGCGCTTCGTCCACTCCGAGGAGTTATTCGCACTTTCAAAATAGGCCGGGCTTTTCATCACCCTGGAATCATCCGTGACAAAATAGGTGAAGAACATCTGCGAACCGGACACGGTCCGGTAATGCCGCGCACGGTGGAAGCCATCGACCACCAACCGCTCGAACATATGCTCTTCTTCATACCATCTGTCATAATCCGCCGCTGCTTCCGGTGTGATGTCCGACCAGACGGCGAGGATCCCCCGGCTCACCCCTAGTTCCTCGCAAGCGGTCCGAAGACCGTCGGGTCGAGTTCCTTCACATTACGGCATCCGACATACCCCATGGACCGCTCGAATTCCTCCCCCAGGATACCAAGGGCTTTCGTCGCGCCCGCCATCCCGCCGGCGGCGGTGCCGTACAGTGTCGCCCTGCCGATCATCACCGCATCGGCGCCCAGCGCCACAGCCTTCACGATATCGCTGCCACGGCGGATACCGCTATCGAGGATGATCGTTGTTCGCTCGCCAACCGCGGCCACGATTTCCGGCAGGACGTCGATGGTAGGCACGGAGCCGTCCAGCGCCCGCCCGCCATGGTTGGACACCACGATAGCGTCCGCGCCGTGATCCACCGCCTGCCGCGCCTGGTCCGCG
>CAXBEC010000493.1:0-3062 GCA_963974145.1 uncultured Alphaproteobacteria bacterium
GATTGGTGCATTGCCGCATATGTCCGCTTTGCCGGCTTTCCGTCGGACTGCCGCAAAGCCCGCAAAAAAGGTGCCGCCCATGCCACTGGATGGACGCGCGCGCATAAACCAGCAGCGCGCCTTCCTGATGCGGCAGCAGCTGACCGACACCACGCATGTCGCGAAAATGGCCATGCTCTTCCAGCGGCGGATCGTCATATCCGGAAAAATCCGCGGCGAAATGCGGCCGCCCGTCGATCAGGCCGAGAAAGACCACCATTTCGGCGCCCATCAGCAGGCCGCGGCTTGCTTCCAGGATAGCGACTTCGGGCGAGGGGCCGTGCCGCAGAAAGTTCTGGGTCCGCCATAACGGGACAATGCGGGTGTCGCGGCTGGCGAGCTGTTCGGCGATCCAGTCTTCATCGGCGCGAAGATGCGCCGCGCGGTCCAGGCCGCCGGATGCATAAAAATTGGGCGATTTCATAGGGTCGGACACTGCCACCATTTGTCAGGCAACGCAAATGATCCGGTCTGGCGATGACTCTTCTTGCCGGAACGGGGTTGAGTTCTGATATAGTGTCCTCGGAAGGCTGGCGTGTGGACGAATCCCTCGCCAATCCGGTCAGGTCCGGAAGGAAGCAGCCGTAACGAGTTCGATTCGGGTTGCGCGTCCAGTCTTCCACTTTAAATTCCCCTAGCGCGGTGACAGGCATTTTCTGAGGATATGACCGACAGCCCCCAACCCGGCGCGTACCGCGTTCTCGCACGAAAGTACCGGCCGCTCGGATTCGACGAGTTGATCGGCCAGGAAGCACTGGTTCGCACGCTATCGAATGCCATTTCCTCCGGTCGTATCGCCCATGCCTTTGTCCTGACCGGCGTTCGTGGTGTCGGCAAAACGACCACCGCCAGGATTATTGCCCGGGCCCTGAACTGCGTCGGATCCGACGGCACGGGCGGCCCCACAATCGCGCCCTGCGGAGTCTGCAACAATTGCACCGCCATTGCCGAGGACCGGCATGTTGATGTCATCGAAATGGATGCGGCGAGCCGTACCGGGATCGACGATATCCGCGAGTTGATCGAAGGGGTCCGCTACAAGCCGGTTTCCGCGCGTTACAAGGTCTACATCATCGATGAAGTGCACATGCTGTCGCGGCAGGCCTTCAATGGCCTGCTGAAGACGCTGGAAGAACCGCCGGAGCACGTCATTTTCGTTTTCGCAACGACGGAAATCCGCAAGGTCCCGGTTACTGTGCTGTCCCGATGCCAGCGATTCGATCTGCGCCGGGTGGAACGGGAACTGTTGGCCCCCCATTTCCGGGCAATCGCCGAAAAGGAAGGCGTGCAGATCGAAGACGCCGCCATCGATATCATCGCCCGGGCCGCCGATGGATCGGTCCGCGACGGTTTGTCGCTGCTGGACCAGGCGATTGCACTATCGGCTGACATGGTCACCGCAGCCCAGATCCGCGACATGCTGGGACTCGCCGACCGCAGCGCCGTTTTCGACCTCTTTGACTCACTGATGTCGGGCAATATTGCCTCTGCCCTGGACCAGTTCCAGGAAATGTACCGCAATGGCGCTGATCCGATCGTCATACTGGAAGACCTGCTGGAACTGACCCACTGGTTGACCCGGGTCAAAATTGCCCCGGCGCTGGCGGAAGAACCCGGCGTGCCGGAGGAAGAACGCAGCAAGGGCGCGCAGATGTCCAGGGCGCTGACCATGCCGGTCCTGACCCGCTGCTGGCAGATGCTGCTGAAGGGGCTTGGCGAAACGCAGATTGCCCCATCGCCGCTTTCCGCCGCGGAAATGGTGCTTATCCGACTGACCCATGCGTCCGACATGCCCCCGCCGGCCGAATTGCTGAAAACGCTTAAGGACAGTCCGGCCACGACTTCTGCGCCGGCCCCCTCCCCGACATCGGCATCGGCGCAACCTGCGACAGCGTCAACCATGACTGTGCTGCCACAACGGGAACAGGCACATGCGCCAACGGTCCCGCAGATGGCTGCTTCGCCAGCTTCCGATTCGGGTCCAAGGGGAAACTCCATGGCGGCACGCGAGCCGCAGCCGGTGCAATACCCCGACGAACCGCCGATGCCGGATATCGAATCCTATGACGACATCGGTCCATCACCCGATTTCGACCCGGACGAAATGCCGATCGAAGTTCCCGCTATCCGGAACCCACAAAACTTTAATGAGGTCGTCGATCTATTCGATGAGAAACGCGAAGGCATTCTGACCGCGCATCTGCGTCAGGACGTGCATCTGGTCGATTTTTCACCAGGACGTATCGAATTCCGACCCGGCCAACATGCGCCGAAGGATCTCGCCAATCGCATGGGGCACTTCCTGTCAGAGTGGACGGGCGAGCGGTGGATCGTCAGCGTTTCCGATGCGGAAGGCGCCGCCACTTTGTCAGAGCAACGGGAAGCGACGGAAGCCGCGCGGTTTGCCGAAGCCAACAACAATCCCCTGGTCAATGCCGTAAAGGAAGCCTTCCCCGGCGCCCGGGTCATCAACGTCATCGACCGCCCCGGCAAAAAACCAGGCGAAAACATGGAGAAGAAACAGTTATGAAGAATCTTGGCCAGTTGATGAAACAGGCGCAGGAAATGCAGACCAAAATGGCAGAGATGCAGCAGCGTCTCGCCGATGTGGAAATTACCGGCCAATCCGCTGCCGGCATGGTCGTCGTCACGCTGAACGGCAAGGGTGATATGCGTGGAATCAAAATCGACCCGTCGCTGATCAACCCCGCAGATTCAGAAGTCCTGGAAGACCTGATTGTTGCCGCCCATAACGACGCGCGCACGAAAGTGGACGCGCATATGAAAGAAGAGTCGTCCAAGGCAATGGGCGGGCTTCAATTGCCGCCCGGCTTCAAGATGCCGTTTTAACGCTGCCCCGCACGACGCATACATGCGCGAAGTCGAACACCTGATTCAATTGCTGGCGCGGCTGCCCGGGCTGGGCCCCCGCTCGGCGCGCCGAGCAGCGCTGCATCTGATCCGGAAGCCCGAGACGCTGATGGAACCGCTGGCGCGGGCGCTGGGCGATGCCGCCGCGGCCA
>CAXBEC010000494.1:0-3058 GCA_963974145.1 uncultured Alphaproteobacteria bacterium
CCGCCTGTTGGTAAAACGCATAGTAACCTCCCTGATGATAGTGCGAATTTTACATTTTGAGCCAGCAGGCATGCTGACCCAAGGTTCTTGTGATAAATATTACCGTTTTAATAACGGTCTATCAAGTCTTTGCGGCGATTCCGGCATGCAAAGAAATGCTGATCTGCCTGCGCAGGATCATGATGCAATCTATTGTAGAGCAAGACTTCTAACTCTTAAAGCAATCCATGAGGCGCGGGTCCGGGATTGCCACTTTCCCCTGACTGAACGGTGTAAATCCGGCTTTCTGATACAGGGGCAGGGCAGCCGGATGATCCAGGTTGCACGTATGGATCCAGACCCGTTCCGGGTGCGCGCTCCAGGCGTTATCCACTGCCCAGTCTACGAGGTAGCGCCCCAGTCCGCAGCCGACGAATTCGGGCATGAGGCCAAGATACGCTATTTCGATGCTGGGATATCGCCGGCTGTCGATTTCAACGTAACCGGCCGGAACACCGCCAATATAAAGGACATACACCGCGACCTTGTCATCATGGATCAAGGTGGCGAGCGTCTCGTCGTCCATCTGCCGCCGCTCGTACCAGTACCAGTCGCGGCCTATCGTGTTGTAGAGGTAGCGATAGAATGAAATCGTCGGCTGCTCGGCCTTCAGGAGCATGACGGGTCTCTTGAGCAGGGGCGGTCGGGCGACGGCCCGATTTGGTCGCGCCCGCATTTCCAGTGACGTGATGGTGACGTCCAGCAGGGGGGGCTTCATGTCGTCAGTCATCTCGCGCCACTGCCGGTCGGTGCAGCCAGCGCGACATGGTGACGACCGGTTCGGTCCTGTACCCTATGGATTCGTAAAACTGTCCCACGACCGTGTTGGTGTTTCGAATCATGAGTTCCAGTTTTGGTACGTCACGATCGCGCAGCCATTGTTCCGCATGGGCCACCATTAATTTACCGAATCCCTGACGCTGTGTTCGTGGTGAAACCGCCAGATAGTACAGCCATCCCCGATGGCCGTCATGCCCGCACATCACGGCGGCGTCGATTGAATTGTCAGCGGTCGTGCCGACAAAAATTTCGGCGCTCTCCGTTTTTCGGGCAAGGGCGATATCCGCGACAGGATCGTTCCACGGCCTCAACAACCCGCATTGCCGCCACAATCCTATGACGGCGTCTGTATCATCATCCTGTATCGGCCGTATCCGCATGCCCGTCGCCTAAGGCTATTCGACCGGCGTATCGTCACGTGCACCCCATTCCGACCATGATCCGTCATAAACCGGTACTGTCTTGTTGCCGATCAGATAGAGGCCGAGAGAAATAAGACAGGCGGCCACACCGGAACCGCACGACGTGACGACAGGCTGGCGATAATCGATCCGACGGTTCGTCAGCGCCGACCGGATTTTGTCGGCCGGCAGAAACGTTTTGTCAGACTCATCAATAAAATGTTCAACGGGCAGACTGACCGAACCAGGCATATGGCCGGACCGCAATCCTTCCCGGGGTTCGGGAGCGGCGCCGACAAAGCGGTCAGCGGGCCGGGCGTCGATTACGAGTTCCTGCCGCGCTTCCTGATTGGCGAGCATCTGGTCGATATTGCGGATTAGCGCCTTGTTCAGGGTGGCCTTGAATTCGCGGCGTGGCGGGTCGGAGATATCGTCGGAAACAGGGCGGTGCTCGTTCAGCCATTTCGGCAGGCCGCCATTCAGCACGGCGACATTGTCGTGCCCGAAGACCCGGAACGTCCACCATGCGCGGGGCGATGTGCGGATGCCATGGACATCGTAGATGACGATGAAGTCGTCATTGGAGATGCCGAGCGTCCCCATCTGTTCGCCGAATTGCCTGGGACCGGGCAACATGTGCGGATAGGGGATATCCCGGTCGCGCACATCTTCGATGTCGAACAGCATGGCGCCTGGAATATGGCGCTGCGAAAACTCCGTTTCCGCATCTCGGCCGGTTCCGGGCAGGTGGTAGCTGGCGTCGAGCACTTTGACGTTCGGATCATCGAAATGGCTGGCGAGCCACTCGGTTTCGACCAAGGCATCAGAATTGACGTAGGTCATCTCAAGCCTCCAGGTTCATTCAGTTTCAGATTGCCGACAGGATGATATTGACGCGACGGTTTCGTTTTCCTTTGTTTTCGATCTTGCCGACCTGCACCCGACCGACTTCGCCGGTCCGGACAAGGTGGGTTCCGCCACAGGGCTGCAAATCCACATCGCTGATTTCGAGCAGACGTATACTGCCGGAGCCCCGGGGAGGCTGTACGGACATGGTGCGCACCAGTTCCGGATTGGCGTCGAGCTCCGCCTCATCGACCCAGCGGGCACCGACCGGGCGATCCGCCGCGACGAGGCGGTTGATTTCCGCTTCGATGGCGGGTTTGTCCAGGCTGCCGTCGCCGATATCGAAATCGAGGCTGCTTTTATCCGCGCCGATCTTGCCGCCGGTAACGCCATAGGGCACGGCGGCGCAGAGCAGGTGCAGGCAGGTATGCATCCGCATATGCGCATAGCGGCGGTCCCAGTCCAACCGGGCCGTGACCGTTTCGCCGGGGGCCGGCATCGCGCTGCCTTCGGCCACAACATGGATCACGTTTTCATCGCCATCGCCTTTCACGGTGGTGGCGACCGGAATCTCGGTTCCGTCCTGCCGCACCAGCACGCCGCAATCGCCGGGCTGACCACCGCCGGTCGGATAGAACACCGTCCGGTCCAGGAGGATCCCGCCGCGTTCATTGACGTTGACAACGGTGGCGTCGCATTCGCGCAGGTATGAATCGGCCCGGAACAGTTCCTCGGTGATCATTTGCCCTCCAGCCATTCGGGCACCGGCAGGTTCTTTTCGCGCAGGAAGGCGGGATTGAACAGTTTGGACATGTAGCGTGTTCCGGAATCGCAGAGGATCGTCACGATCGTTTTGCCGGGGCCGAGTTCCCGGGCGAGCCGCATCGCGCCGGCGACATTCACGCCGCTGGAGCTGCCGACGCAGAGCCCTTCGTATTTGAGCAGGTCGAAACAGACCTGCACTGATTCCGCATCCGGGATCTGGAAGGCGG
>CAXBEC010000495.1:0-3045 GCA_963974145.1 uncultured Alphaproteobacteria bacterium
CGCAAGGGCGATAATGCGTGATGACGACGGCATCGGCTTTTCGAATAAGGGGCCTGTAATCAGGCACGCCGCCGCACGGCAGCAGTTCAACACGATCCTTTCCGGATTTCTGAACGATACACTGGATGCCCCCCTGCGGCCTGGCGGACAGGTCTTCGTGCCGCGGCCCACGGGCCGCCTGCCGTATTCCCTGCTGATCCGCCGGTTGTCGGCAACCGATGAAATCTTGAGTCAATCCGGGATGGCGCCGGCCGCCATGATCTTCCTGCACGACCCGGTCGGGGTCGTTGCGCCCGATACCGAATATCTCGCCGGCGCATTCGGGCTGACCCCGCGCGAGACGGACCTGGCGATGGCGTTATATGCCGGGGACAGCCTGCAGGATCACGCAGATGAACGCGGCATCCGCGTTTCCACAGTCCGCTATCACCTGTATCACGCCATGGCCAAGATGGGCGTGCGGCACCAGAGCGACATGATTCGCCTGACACCTCCCGTCAATTGAATCACTGCCCAATGGTCCGCCACGCCCCCTACATTTGTAGGGCGCGGACAGCCTTTGCCGCCGTTTAGCCTCTGATCAGACCATATATGCCTGACGCTCGCGGGTGCGACCGAAAGGTGTTCGACGCAATCGGGCTTTCACGTGGAGGCTTTCAGAATGGCACATGGCACACCTTGGAACCTTGCAATCGCCGGACTCGCTTTATTGTGGGCTGGCGCGCATCCGGCGGTAGCAACGATTATCAGCCCGGACGATGTGACCCTTACCCCGCTGGGTGAGCTGCCTGACGGGAACCTGACTATCGATACCGGCAACAACGGTGACGGAGCATCGCTGCCAACGCTGGCGTTCGGTGGCGGCACATTGACCGGCGATATCATCAGCCAGGCAGGCGGTCCTGAAATCGCTGTTTTTCTGTTCGATGGCGGCGCCATATTCGACAGCGGCAGCAGCCTGACGGCCACCGGCGGCAGCAGGCCGATTGCCCTCCTGTTCAATGGATCAGCCCGGATCGAGGGAACCATCAATGTCAGTGGCGGCGACGGTGGCGATGGCGTTGGCGGAATACCAGGCAATGTTATCGGTACGGGAGCGAACGGCACGGCCGGCGGCGGCAATGGCGGCACGGGCGGGCCCTTTTCGTCCTTCCAGGATGGAACGGGGCCGGGCCATGGAATCGCCGGATCCAGTTCCGCAAGCGGCAGCGGCGTCGGTAGCGGTTCAGGCGCCGGATTCGGTAGCGACGGCGGCAATGGCGGCGCCGGCCCAACGAACCGGGAAGGCGGCGACGCCTATGGCGACCCGTTGCGTGACCTGCTGCAAGGCGGCAGCGGTGGCGGCGGCGGTGGTGGCCAGTGTTGCGTGGGGCAAAACTTCGGCGGGGGCGGCGGGGGCGGCGCCGGGGGTGGCGCGATCGAGATTGGCGCCCTGAGTGAACTGATCCTCGCCGGCGCGCAGATATTTGCCAATGGCGGCGATGGCGGAAACACCCAGGAAAAAGGAGCCGGTGGCGGCGGCAGCGGCGGGGGAATTCTGCTGCACGCCTTTGACATTGAGGTCGACGTCAACAGCCTGATTCAGGCCAATGGCGGCGAGGGCGGCGGTTGTGGCGGTGCCGGTCGCGTTGAAGCCATTGCCAACACCGCGGGCAGCCTCAGCATTGCCGGTACGGTCGAGGCTGTCGGCTTTGGCGCATGCGCTGACCTGGCGCTGGTAACGGCGCAGCTTGACGGTATCGGGACCCCGCCGGACACCCGGTCGTCTTCGTCGGTGCCTGAACCGGGCATGCTGGCTATCTTCGCCCTTGGCCTCGCAGGACTCCGCCTGGCACGCGGCAGAAGGTCCATTCGCTGAACAGGCATAACCGCCGTTGCGGTCGGCGCTATTTTGACCCCGGCGGCTTCAGATATGTGGCACAGGGATACCGGGCCAGTAGCGCGGCCATAACGATATCGGGGAAGGACATCGTTGCGGCATTGGTGACCGTCGTGGTCCATTGCATGAATACCCGGCGCCCTTCGTCAATCGTCAGGGTCCGCGGCGGGCAGATCACCCGCCGGTCGGGATCCTGCCGCGACATTTCCACATGCGCGTTCATCAGCGCGGTAACAACCGTGCCGCAGGTCGACTGGCTTTCGATATTCGGAGACCGGCACAGCTCGATGAAATTGCCGCCCAGCACATTTGTCGGGTCCTGCCCCGCCGAGGGCGCAATCCACAGGAAATACGCCGCAAACATCATTGCAAACCTGATTGCGCTTCGCGTTGCATTCGACATTTCCGCACCTCTTCCGGTCGACGGCCCGATATTCGGGGTTATACAGGTCTCCTTCGCTTAGGATACCATGACTGCGTTTAATCGCGTAACGAAAGGACCGCCCCGGTGCGTAATGCCTTCAGCGACCTGCTCCAGGTGGTGCATGATTACCTGAAAGACCCCGAAACCCGCTGGCCTATCGCCGGCATGGCCACCGCGATGCCGCTGCCCGGCGGCTCGCCGGAAATCAAGCTCGACTATACGGGCGGACAGGTCCTGGCGTCGCATGGCGCGATGCGCATCACCCTGCCATCGAATACAAGGCTTGTGCCCTGCGAAGCGCCAAGCGACGACGGCTTGTGGGTCCAGGCATCGCTGCTGTGCCTGCCGGCCGATGACGCGGCAATGGCCGGGCGGCAGGGATTGAGCGAACTGGGCTTCGACCTCATGGCGGCGCGTCCCGAAGACCGCCTCGGCGTGCTGTTCGATCTCGGCACCGGGCCGCCGGAGGTCGAATTCTGCGTACGGACGGCGGATCCCGCCCTGCTGGAATTCCTGAAAGGCCGGATCGGGCAGGACCCGTCATCATCCCCTGACATCATGGCCGCGATCCGTGACGCGGGCGCCGACAATATCGTTCAGTCGCGGCTTGGCCGGATCGAATCCTTCGGCACCGCCCTGGCGCCCGTCGCGCATATGGCGCAGTTCGCCGCGCCTGACGGTTATCTATCCGGACTCGCCTTTATTTCGCCCCAGCGCATGGCCGACGGCGCCATGGACCAGG
>CAXBEC010000496.1:0-3040 GCA_963974145.1 uncultured Alphaproteobacteria bacterium
TTTTTCCTGCAGCGGTGCATCGTTCACATCCTGCGCGCCCAGCGGCATGGCGAAGGCTGCGATTGCGACCGATATTGTCATGATACCAACTGTTTTGAGTTTCTGCATTTTGTCCTCCCTGAGTTTATTTGTCAGCAAAACAACCTTAAGGCGATACTGGGCTTTTTGCGAGCGATGGCTGCATTTCCCCCGATAAGGTAGCGGGTCGCGAACGCCAGTTTATGGTCCCCCCTTGCAGCCCGGGAACCGCCGCATCATGTTGGGCGTTCACATCGAACTACCGGCCCGGCTACGACACATTGGAGGCGACCTGATCATGCATATCGGCACCAGACTGCTTTTCGCCACGCTGGCCCTGACCCTGGCCATCACGGCGCCGGCGCGGGCCGAGGACGATACCTATACCGTCGATGAGATAACCGCCAAGGCAACGGGTTTCTTTGGCGACACAACGGAAGGGCTGGCGAAAGCACTCGAAAAGGTTTTTGCCGATCATGGCCGTCCCAATGCCTATATTACCGGCGAGGAGGTCAGCGGCGCCATCGGCGTCGGCCTGCGTTATGGCAACGGCACGCTGAACCGCAAGACAGGCGGTTCACGGAAGACCTACTGGCAGGGCCCGTCAATCGGCTGGGATCTTGGCGGTAACGCCTCAAAGGTCTTCACCCTGATTTACCACCTGAAAGACACCGAAGACCTGTTCCAGCGCTATCCGGGAGTCGATGGCAGTTTTTATTTCGTCGCCGGCCTCGGGGTGAATTACCAGCAGTCAGGCAGCGTGATCCTCGCCCCGATCCGCACCGGTGTTGGCCTGCGTGCCGGCGCCAGTATCGGATATCTGCACTACAGCAAGGAACATTCCTGGCTGCCGTTTTAAAAGGTTAGCCAAACGAACCGCTGACCCATTTCAGATACACCCGGGGCCCGGCAGTGGCGGGAAACAACTAATGCCTGCCTTTCGCGGTGCCCGGCGTAAACCTGGCCGTAACCCGACGTTCCTTTAATTAACCCACGTGAAAGAAACACAGGTTTAGAGTCCGGTCATCTTATTGTATATCCTGTGGCACAATTTCAATTTCAGGCTGATTTGCAGCCTTCCTACCGGCTCGAAGGGAACGTTATGCCGCGATCGGAGAGTGTAAAGCGCCTGCAGGATTTTGCCGACGCAGCGTCCGATTATTTCTGGGAAATGGACGAAAACCTGCGCTACTCCTATATTTCCGATCGCGTGGAAGAAATTACGGGTATTCCGCCCGAATGGTTCATCGGCAAAACGCGCCAGGAAGCCGGTCCAGACTCCGGATCGGAAAGCGTGGCGTGGCAGCTGAATATCGATTTGATTTCCAGACATCTGCCCTTTCGAAATTTTGAGCACACCCGGACGCGGAAAGACGGCTGCACCGTCCATATTTCCGTAAGCGGTACGCCCTTTTATGACGATAATGGCGTGTTCAAGGGCTATCGTGGCGCCTGTACCGAGATAACGGAGCTGAAGAACCGGGAAGCGGAACTGTCTGAAAAGACGGCGCTGCTTCAGACCATACTCGATACGGTTCCCGCCCTGGTTTCCGTCCTGGACAATGACCGGCGCATAGTCTTCGCCAACAAGCGGGCCGTAGAACATTATCAGATACCGCTTGAAGATATCATCGGGAAAACCATTAAAGAGCTTCTGGGCGACAAGTATACGACCGTCATCGACAGTTTTTTCGATGAACTGAAAGCGACCAATCGCACGATTTCGGTCCCCACCTTCAAATCCCATATCTACCCGGAAAGAACACTCTGGTCGCTCGGGTCGCCGATTATCGGCGACGACGGTACGACCAAACTGGGCATCCTCCGGATCACAATGGATACAACGGACCTGCAGAACGCCGAGGAGCAATTACGGCAGGCGCAAAAAATGGAAGTTATCGGACAACTGACCGGGGGCGTGGCGCACGACTTCAACAACCTGCTCTCGATCATAATCGGCAATCTTGACTTCGTTTCCGAGATGCTGCCGGCGGAAAACCCCGCGCAGCCGATAGTCGAGGCAGCCCGGGCGGCCGCGTTGAGCGGCGCGGAACTGAACCGGCAACTTCTCGCCTATTCCCGCCAACAGTCCCTGTCTCCCGACGCGACGAACCTGAATGACACCGTATCCCAGATGCGGGACATGCTGTGCCGGACGCTGGGTGAAACCAATGAAATAGAAGTCACACTGGCGGATCGGCTGTGGATGGCCGATGCGGATCGGGCGCAGGTGGAAAGCGCGCTGCTCAATCTGGCCGTCAACGCCCGTGACGCAATGCCCGAGGGCGGCAGACTGGCAATCACGACAGTGAATACATCACTCGACCAGGACTATGCGATGCAGCATGCCGAAGTCATTCCCGGCGATTATGTAGCGCTGATCGTGCAGGATACAGGAACCGGCATGACGCCGGAGGAACAGGCGCGGGCATTCGAGCCATTCTTCACAACCAAGGAACAGGGCAAGGGCACGGGTCTGGGCCTTTCCATGGTTTACGGCTTTGCCAAACAGTCCGGCGGACATGTGACGATCGAAAGCGCCCCGGACAAGGGCACAACCGTTTCCCTGTATCTGCCGCGAAACCGCCGCGCACGAACGTCCGTCCGGAAAAAAATTCCGGAACCGCCCCGATCCGGTGGCGAGAAGGTGCTGATCGTGGAAGACGACCCGTCTCTCCGGGTGCTCTATGTCAGCATGGCGAAGGATTTAGGCTATGCGGTGCTGGAAGCCGAAGACGGGCATGCGGCCCTGGCACATTTATCCGCCGATTCCGAAATCGATCTGCTGCTGACCGACGTCACCTTGCCGAAGGGGATGAGCGGCCCGGACATTGCCGCGGAAGCAATGGTCAGAATACCAGGCATCAGGGTACTGTACATGTCCGGCTATTCCCGCGCCCCCGGAACGGAAAACGCCACGCTGGGCGAAACGGCAATGCTGCTGGCAAAACCGTTCCGCAAGAAGGCACTGGCGGACAAGTTGCGGGAAGTCCTTCGTTCCACGGACTGAAAGCGGTTCGCG
>CAXBEC010000497.1:0-3039 GCA_963974145.1 uncultured Alphaproteobacteria bacterium
CTGTCTTGCGGAATCCGGCGTGTACCTGATTGAAAACCTGTTCATGGACGAACTTGTTCGCGACGGGGTGACGCGGTTCTGTTTCTTTCTGTTGCCCGTACCGTTCAAAGGAGCGACGGGCAGTCCGGCACAACCCATCGCCATGATCTGACAAGTAACGGATTAGCCCTGATACAGGGCGTTTTCCAGAATCCTGCGCCATAAGGCCGTTGGTGACTTGGTAATGGTTTCCCTATACTTTGGTGTCCGCTCTTCTCATCTTATCCAGATTGGTGTTCATGCTTAAGATTTTGTCCCGCGGGCTGTTATTTGGACTGCTGGCAGTCACCCTGGCCAGCTGCGGCGTTGCGCGCCAGTCACCGGGCCCCGAAGCGCAGGCGGCAGCGGAACAGCTTGCCGCGCAATCCGGTTCGGTGGCGCTACCGGCCCAGTCGGAATTCGCGCTGTTTGCCAAGGTTTTTGATCAGGTCAGGGCGTACTATGTCGACCCGGTGGATGACGCGGCCTTGCTGAAGGCGGCTGCCGCCGGAATGCGTACAAGCCATCCGGAACCGGGCAAAGTGCCGGATGCAAAACTGGTCGATGCGGCGATTCACGGCATGCTCTCGTCGTTGGATCCCTACAGTGCGTATCTTGGGGAAGACGCATATCTGGCGCTTCGGGAACAGACCAGTGGACAGTTTGGCGGTATCGGGCTGCAGGTTGGTCTGGACAATGACTTGTTGAAGGTTATCTCACCGATCGACGGTACGCCGGCGGCCGCGGCGGGCATGCGACCCGGCGACCTTATCACCCATGCGGATGGTTTTGCGCTGCGGGGGCTGACCCTGAATGACGCCGTTCTGAAATTGCGGGGGCAGGTCGGGACGCAGGTCAGGCTCACGGTTCAGCGCGATGGTTCGGCGCCGTTCGATGTCGCGATCACGCGCGCGATTATCGAAATTCATCCGGTTCGCTGGGCGCTGGACGACAATATCGGCTATGTCCGGATTTCGACCTTCAATGAGCGTGTCTCCGGTGAATTTGTTGCGGCGATACGGGATATTCGTGCGCAGGCGGGGGCATCGCTGACAGGCTTTGTCATCGACCTTCGCAATAATCCCGGCGGGCTGTTCAACGAGGCCGTCTTTATTTCTGATTCCCTGCTGGAAAACGGGCAGATTGTGTCCACAAAGGGACGTGCCTTCCAGCAAAGCCATGCCGCCCTGCCGGGCGATATAACCGGCGGTCTGCCGATTGCTGTCCTGATCAATGGCGGTTCGGCATCCGCGGCCGAAATTCTCGCCGGGGCTCTCCGGGATAATCACCGGGCGTTGCTGATTGGCGAAAAGTCATACGGCAAGGGGTCGGTACAGACGATTATCCCCTTCGCCAGGCATGACGGTCTGCGATTGACAACGGCGCGGTATTACACGCCGTCGGGCAGGACCGTCGAAGGGGGGATCGAGCCGGATATCATCGTCGCCAACGACAACACCAAACAGGTCGACGTTCAGCGCGAACGTGCCAGCGCCGAACTGAAACGGGTTGCCCGCCGGTAACCTGAGGCGATTATTCGGCGGCGGTTCGGATTGCGGTCTGCGCGCGCAGTTCGCTGCCCAGGAAGTGGGCCAGCGCCCCCATGCCCGAACTTGTGGTTCCCGCGATTCCTGCGGCGATTTCCGCATCCGAATTGTAATTGGTGTTGGTATTGACGTCGTAGGTCCAGGCCGTGCCCTCAGCGTCCAGGATCATTTCGATTCCGGCGACCTCTATGCCGTTGGCAGCCATGAATGCCATGAATTTTTCGTGATTTGGATGGGCGAAATCCTTCAGGACCTGGAATTTTGCCGCCGGCGACTCGCCGACCGGGCAGGCCAGGTCCTCAATCGCGCAGACATCGGCGGGGCAGAGTTCGAAACCCTGGGACGTATCCACACGGACCGCGTAAACCAGCTCGCGGTTGACGAATTCGTTACGGATAATCGACGCGTCCGCCGACTGGATGTATTCCTGGATGAGCACGGTGCCATCCCGCCCGATATCGTACGCGTCACTGTCCAGATACGAATCCAGTGCTTCCAGCGACTGAAACAGCTGGACTCCGGCGCCCTTGCCACCCCGGTTTGGCTTCAGGATCAGCGGCGTTCCAAATTCATGCGCCGCCTTCCGGACCGCATCGCGGCCGACTGCGGCAACGGTGCGGGGTACGCGTACACCGCATGCGGCGAGCGCGGCGTATTGTTTAACCTTGCTCAACTCCAGTTCAAGGGCGCGCCCGTCATTGATGACGCGGCGACCGTGATAGGTCAGCCAGGCCAGGATGCTGGCGGTATATTCGGGTGCAAAGTGTAAAAGACACCTTCCGGCGGCGCGGCCGAAAAATCGAAAGACCCGCCTTCCAGGTACCAGTCCTCGAAGGGAATTCCGGCGGCATTCAGGGCGCCAGACAGCGGCGGGAGCCATTCCGGATTTTCATGAATGATATGGACCTTGTCCATGTCCGCATCCTTTGTGTGATTTTAATCTAAATACTGTTTTTGAGTGTGCAATTGAAGAAAGATAGTCACGATGGGGAATTTGTAAAGCCTGTTGTAAAATAGCCAACAGAGACCAGTATCAATACCGGATACCGGAGTGTAAATTCTGACTTCGTTGTCACGCTTTTTTTCGATTTGAGGACGCAGTCATGGCGCAGCATCCAAATTCACCAGAGGGCCGCGATATTGCGACGCTCGTGCATCCCTATACCAATCTTGCAAAGCACCGGGAAACCGGCCCGACGATCATGCGCCGGGGCAAGGGGATCTGGGTCTATGACGACGCCGGAAAAGGGTATATCGAGGGCATGGCGGGACTGTGGTGCACGTCGCTCGGTTTCAGCGAGGAACGCCTCGTTTCCGCCGCGACGAAACAGATGCAGGAACTGCCCTTCTATCACCTGTTTGCCTCGAAATCCCATCATCCGGCCATCGAACTGGCGGAGCGGCTGCTGGCAATTTCGCCGGTACCGATGTCCAAGGTGTTCTTTGCCAATTCGGGGTCGGAAGCCAATGACAC
>CAXBEC010000498.1:0-3039 GCA_963974145.1 uncultured Alphaproteobacteria bacterium
CCGCCTCGCTGCCGACGATGAACATGCCGAACCGCGCCCGGCTGCCCCAGTTGTCATTGTTCAGCATTGAACCCTCCGCACGCCATTCAGCCGGCGGCGCGTTCCGCCGCGCGCCATGCCACCGTTTCGCCCGCATGGAACGGCACGAGACAGACATCGCCGCTGCCCACCGTTTCCGGCACCGCATGGGCCGCGCGGTGCAGGGTGATACTGCCCTCGTTGAGCGGCAACCCGTAGAAGCGCGCCCCGAATTCCGAGGCAACCCCCTCCAGCCAGTCGAGCGCCCCTTCCTCCTCGAAGGTCAGCGCATAGCTTTCCAGCGCGGCCGGCGCGCAGAAAATGCCGGCGCAGCCGCAGGCGCTTTCCTTGTCATGTTTCAGATGCGGCGCGGAATCGGTGCCGAGGAAGAATTTCGGATCGCCCGACACCGCCGCCTGGCGCAGCGCGGTGCGGTGATGGCGGCGTTTCGCCACCGGCAGGCAATAGGCATGCGGCCGCATCCCGCCCTCGAACAGCGCGTTGCGGTCGATGCGCAGGTGATGCGGGGTGATCGTCGCCGCCATGTTCGGCCCCGCGGCCTGGACGAACTGCACCGAATCCGCCGTGGTGATGTGTTCCAGCACCACCTTCAGCCCGGGGAAATCGTGCAGCAGCGGCCCCAGCACCTTTTCCAGGAACACCGCCTCGCGGTCGAAGATATCGATATCCGGCCCGGTCGCCTCGCCATGGATCAGCAGCGGCATGCCGATCGCCTGCATCCGTTCCAGCACCGGATGGATCTTGCGCACATCGGTCACGCCGAAGGCCGAATTGGTGGTCGCCCCCGCCGGGTACAGCTTGCAGGCGTTGAAGACCCCGCGTTCATACCCGCCGCCGACCTCCTCGGGGTCGATCTCGTCGGTCAGATAGGCGGTCATCAGCGGCGTGAAGCTTCGGCCCGGCGGCAGCGCGGCCAGTCGCGCAGATGGAGATGCCAGTCATCGGGTTCCCGGATGGTAAGGCTTGCGGCGTGGGGCGCTTGTGTCGGCATGGGGAGGGTTCCTTTGAAGCCGTGCCGGGTCGGCGGGACGATCCGGTGGCGATATTGTTCCAATCGCCGGTCTACAACAATCACACCATTCTAGTCTATTGCAGAAGGTATGCCTCCGGTATTGGTGCGTTCCGGCTGTCGCGGCGATGTCGGCTGAGAATTATTCGTCCGGGGCCGAACATTTCCCACGGAAGGCTCTGTCCGGTCAGTGCGTCTATCATGCGGCGCCGGGCAACGGGGAATTTGTGCCAGTCCCAACCGCCCCTCACCCCTACCCCGCGAAAAACGAGACGATACTGCTGAACGATCCGGTCAGCAGCGGGGCCAGGACGACCAGGGCGTTGCCGAGCTGGGTTTTGAACGACACGAAGACATGCTCGTGCAGCCAGCGGCGCAGGTCCATCGACTCATCACGGGCGCTGCGGTCGCCATAGGCTTCCTGCAGGAGGCGCCAGGCGGGCGCGGCGAAGGCTGCCGCCAGGGTGAGCGTGAACAGCACGCCCCAGAACGTGCCGAGCCCGCCGGTATAGCCGGCCATCGCGTCGGCAAGGTCACCGCCTTCCGGCCCGATCAGCCCCATCGGCAGGCGGGCGAACAGGGTAATCGTTATCGTGCTCGTCACCAGCACGGCGCTGAGCGCATAGACGCCGCGCTGCAGGGATTTGAGCCGCGCTTCGATGGCGGGGCGCCAGGCCGGGTCGTCCCGCGCGGGCAAGCCGCCCGTATTGCCATAGGCGAAGGCGGCGGCGAACCCGACGGCCGCCATGCCCGCGAAGCTCGGCACCCAGGCCAGCCAGGTGAAGGTGCTGATATAGCCGTCCTCGAAACAGGCGCCCGGTTTCATCAGCCGCGTGGCCAGCCCGGCGCCGTCGATGGCGAGGCAGGTCGCCTTGAAGCCCAGTTCGACCAGCACGATCTCGTTGGCCCATCGCGCGAAACAGTAGATCAGCACGAGGGCCAGCAATGTCATCAGGCCGAGGCAGATGGCGGATTTCAGTCGTTCGCGCGGCGGCAGGTTTTTCGTCAGGTAGACGAAAAACAGGATGACGCCAAGGCAGATGAAGACATGCAGCAGGGAGATCGAATAATAGACCAGCAGGTCGCCGAGATGGATGTAGTTCCGCAGGACCGGGTCCAGGTAGAGGGCGTCGAAGTCGAATTTCAGGAAGGCGAGGTTTTCCACCCTGAAATCGACAATGGCGGTCAGGAAGACGGTGAAGATAACCAGCGGCAGGAACGGGATGACCGGAATCCATAAATCGCCGAACGGAAAGAGGGGCGGTGTTTTTCCTGGCATGCTGAATACTCGATCCACCCTGGGCGGGCTGACGATGCGCGCCGGCCGTCACCGGCTTTCGCGCCCCCGCGACAGGCGCGATTCTATCACAGGGGCCGGACCGGCGCTACGCCGGCAGGCGCGCCTGGGACGGTTATCCCGGGACCGCTACGCGGAGACCGCGCCGCCGCAACGCGACCCGAAGCGCCGTATCGGACAGGTGGGAATGGTCGTCGTGCTGTGTCATGGCGGCCCCGTGTTAATGCTGTGTGGGGGCGTTATAGGAAAGATCGGCTGCGAGAATATGGGATTATCGAAATCTATGCGGTGTTGAGGATGATCGAATTCCGGCGGTCACACGCAATCGGGCCGCGCGCGCCGCTGGAAACTCTGTAGATTAAGAAACGTGCGCCGCAGTCGGACGGAAGGGCTGTAACATGATGACCAATGTCGATACGAACATCGAAGGATATTTCGGCCATTCACGCGAAACATGGACCACAACGCTGGACCATGAAGGCGTCGAGTTGGCGGTAGCTGCATAAAATATCACTTGTGGTGATTTTATATCTTGAATTTCATCAACGCGGCCTTCATATTCCTAGACGTGATGATAGCTCATATTGAACCCGTCTCAGGTTGGGGCTACGAGCCCTGTGAGAGGCATGTCCTCTCGATAAACGCCTGCGTCTCGCGTCGGGACCGCGCCGTGCCGCGCCCGCCCGGGACCGGG
>CAXBEC010000499.1:0-3034 GCA_963974145.1 uncultured Alphaproteobacteria bacterium
GGCGGCCGAACGCATCGTGGAGCGCATTGTCGAGAGGGTCGTCAGTGAACGCCGGCGGCTGCCCAGCCGACGCAAGGGCTATACCCAGAAAGCGATCGTCGGCGGGCACAAGGTCTATTTGCGGACCGGCGAATACGAAGACGGCGATCTCGGTGAAATCTTCATCGACATGCACAAGGAAGGTGCTGCCTTCCGGTCGCTGATGAATAATTTTGCCATCGCGATTTCCATCGGGCTGCAATATGGGGTACCGCTGGAGGAATTCGTCGAGGCGTTTACCTTCACGCGCTTTGAACCGTCGGGCATGGTCGAAGGCAATGACGCCATCAAGATGTCGACCTCGGTTCTGGATTACATCTTCCGCGAAGTCGCGATCAGCTATCTCGGCCGCAACGACCTGTCCCATGCGGAGCCGTCCGACAATCTGCCGGATGCACTCGGCGAGGGAGAGAAGGAAGGCGCGCTTCCGCCGGATCCGGCCCGGACGATGGAAGCCATCCGGAGAGTCGCAAGCTCGGGATATGTCCGGTCGTCAAACCTGTTTCTCATCAATGGCGGCGAGGGGGCGAAGACCGCCCGCGCGACTGCCAGCGGTGGTGGCCAGTCTGTCGTTGCGACGGAAACGGTCGTCGGCGCGCTGGCGGTCAGCGAGACAATCGTCGCCGATGTGGATACCAAGCTGGATCTGCGATCCGAGGCGCGGGCGAAGGGCTATGAAGGCGATGCCTGCGGCGAGTGCGGCAATTTCACATTGGTGCGGAACGGTACCTGCATGAAATGCGTCACCTGCGGCGGCACGAGCGGATGTTCGTGAGCGGGATCATATTGGAATCATAGAGCTCCCTGTGACCTAGGGGGTAGCGGGATGCTGCCCCCATTTTTTTCGGAAAAAAACTGGTATAATGCCGGGTGGCCAGTAAGCGCCGGGACCGCCGGAAAATCAGCGGCTGAAACCATGGATCAGTGGCGCGCCGCCGGTTAAGGTTGGGCCAGGAAAGTTTTGAGCAGGGAGTAATTCAGATGGCTGGAAAAATAGACGCGCGTTTGCAGGAACTGGGGATCACCTTGCCGGTGGCCGCCGCGCCCGTCGCCAATTATGTGGCCTATGTGATCAGCGGCAACCAGTTGTGGATTTCCGGCCAACTTCCCATGCAGGACGGTGCGTTAAAATATACCGGGCTGACCGGCGATGCGGTATCCGTCGACGAAGCGGCCGATGCGGCGCGGGTCTGCGCAATGAATATCCTGGCCCAGGCGAAGGCGGCACTGGGCGACCTGGACCGGATCACCCGGGTTGTTAAACTCACCGGTTTCGTGAACGCGGTGCCCGGGTTCACGGATCAGCCGAAAGTCATTAACGGCGCATCGAACCTGATGGTTGAAGTACTTGCCGATAACGGGCGACATGCACGCTCCGCGGTTGGCGCCAGCGGTCTGCCGCTTGGTGCGCCGGTGGAAGTCGATGCGGTGATCGAGTTTGCCTAGTCCGGAATAATGTCCGGCGGCGCTCCGCCTGTTACCAGCCCTGATCGTAGCCCTTGAACGGCGTTGGGATTCGCTGGATATCCTGCAGGATTTCGCCCAGCGGCCCCGGCGGGGTGTCGGTCGGGATGAACAGCGAAAGCGAGTCGGCGAGGCCGGCATAGCGTTCCTCGATTTTCTTGGCGATCGTGTCATGCGTGCCGACCGTGGCGAACAGGTCGACAACATCATCCGATATCATCGCGGCCATTTCGTCCCAGCGTCCTGCGGCGGGAAGCGGGCGCAGTTTTTCGCCGAGCTCCATCATGTCGTGCAGTTCGAGAACCCGCCAGTAGGACCGCGTCGAGCAGTAGAAGGAAATGCGGAAGCGGATGTATTCGCGCATTTTCGCAACGGCTTCCTCATCCGGGCCGGTAGCGATAAAGGCGCCGGAAATCACCTCGATCCTGCTGCGGTCGCGGCCGCCACGCTCCAGCCCCTTGCCGATCTGTTCCAGCGTCCTTTCGGCCAGGTAACGCCGTGTGCTGAACGGATGCAGCCTGACGCCATCGGCCACTTCGCCGGCGACGCCCAGCATGGCGGGGCCGACAGCGGACATGGCGACCGGTATACGCGGCAGGCCCATCGGCCGGGGCGCGAAATTCGGCGTCGTCAGGGTCAGCGTGTAGGTATCGCTGTGGAAATCCAGCGGCTCCTCTTTCTCCCAGGCGCGCCATACGGCGCGGACCGCGCCGATATAATCGCGCATGCGCGGTGCCGGCGGTGTCCACGGGATGCCGTAGCGCCGCTCATTATGTCCTTTCACCTGCGAGCCGAGGCCGAGATAAAAACGACCGTTCGACGCCTTGTTCAGATCCCAGGCGGCATGCGCCATGATCGTGGGACTGCGCGGGAAGGCGATGGCAACACCGGTGCCGATCTGGATGCGCGATGTTTCCAGCGCGGCAACCGCGAGGGGTGGAAACGGACCATGGGCGTTTTCCAATGCAACGATCCCGTCGAATCCCGCATCTTCTGCTTCCTTGGAGACGCGCTTTACTTCGCGAAGGTCGTCATTGGGAATATGATAGACAACACGCATGGGGTTGGTTCCTCTTCGAGGCGTTGCTGACTGAATTGATACAGGTTCCCGTTAACGACCGGACTTGTCCATATAGTCGACGGAAATATGATCAGCCATAGAGAAATCATCCCTGTTTTCCCCGATGAGTCGCAACGGCTGGCGGTCCCGTTACCCTATTGTGGTGCCAGTAATGCCCGCGATTCGGCGCGGCGAACATTGGCGAACAGGACTGTCTGGGTTGGAACGGCGTGTTCGCCGGTCGCGTCCCTGAAGCGGCTGATAAAACTGCGATACAGGCCATATTTGAAATAGACGCGTTTTGCGGTCATGGTCCGGCCTGCGTAGTCCACCTTCTGGCTGCCGTTTACCCATACACGGAAATATCCGTCGTCGTCAGGCGACCAACGGGCCTGCACTTCAATCCTGTGCCAGCGGCCGCGCAAATCCTCTTCGGTGATTAACGGGTGGTATCGGCGTGTCCGGCCATCC
>CAXBEC010000500.1:0-3024 GCA_963974145.1 uncultured Alphaproteobacteria bacterium
CGCGATATTCGCATCGATCCGCAACGGTATTTGCGCGCCCGCCGCCCGCAAATCCACCTCGTCATCGGATTGCATGAACGGGCCGACATCCAGCCGGGCGCCGGACAACGCAATGTCATAGCCCCCCCCGTCGCGAAAACCGATGCGGCCCGTCAGGCTGTTCCCGCCAAACTGAAGGTCACGAAATTCCAGCAGTTTCAACCCCCTGGCGTCATCGTCCATTTCGGCGCGCGCATTGACCTGCATGTCGGCGGCGGAAAGTTTCAAGGTCTCGATCACGGTCTTTCCGCCGGGTGGCGTCACCGCGAAGGCATTCATCATCGCCGGAACGCCGGGCGGTTTGCGCCAGTGGATGAACGGAAAATCCAGCGATGCCCGTTTCAGGTCGGCGGTCACGGTGACCTCCCGCCGTCCGTCAGGCGGCATCATGACGCGTACGTCGGTCGCAACCTCGCCGTCCAGGAATGTCAGGCCGGAAAACCCCAGGACACGCCGGGCGTCATTGCCCAGCATGCCGGATACATTCACCTGGCGTCGTAATACCGGTGCCTTGCCGAAGTTTTCCCGCCAGTCGATCTTCACCGGCACATCGGCGAAATTCGCGGTTCCCGTTGCCGTGATGCCCTGTCCGGTTACCTTCAGCTCAAGTGCACCCTGCCGCATCGCCAGGCCCAGCGGCCCCTGATCCACCGCGACATCGCGCAATGTCGCGCCCGCCGCAATGGCGATCTGTTCGACCTTTAGGGCATTCAGCAGCGGAAACTCGACGACAAGCCGCGCCGCCGTTGCCCCCGATATGGCTTTGGAATCGAGGCCAAGGTCGCTCAGGAATTCCAGTGGTTTGCTGTCCAGCACGGCCAGCGCTGTCTGCAACGGCCCCCGAATCGTGGCATCGATGGCGATCGCCGGGTTGTAGCCGCTGATATCCGTGATGAGGACCCGGCCGGAATCTATCGAAAGGTCGCGCAACCTGCCGCCACGGATCGCGACATCGAACCCGTCCTGTGTAAAGGTCATATCGGCCCGGCCATCCGTGATCTTCGGCAGCGGGTGGTAATAATTGACCGACAGGCCTTCGACGGTGATGCCGCCATGCAGCGACTCGACGATGACGCCGGTCCCGGCCGTCTCGTTCTCCGCTGCTTGCGAATACCGCGCCACGAGGCTCAGGCTGGCGTCACTCACCTGTCCCTCGGTCAGATTGAGCAGAACCCAGCGCCGCGCGCTCTCCGCAGCCGCCGGCGGCCAGTATTTTTTGATATCATTGGTCGGTACGCCGGTCGCCCGCGCGCCATAACGCAGGCTCCAGTCGCCGCCATGCTTTGTCGCCACGGCGTTCATCGCCAGGCTGCCCTGTGCCAGATCGAGGACCGCCTCTGATATCCTTATCTGGTCACCGTCATCCGTGACTTCGGTTTTCAGGCGAACCCCCGAGACGGCAACGGGGTCCGGCAGCAGTTTTGCCACCTGCACCGTACCGGCGCCGCCGGTCAGTTCGATAGTCATCGAATCGATGAAACCGTCCACCGTCCCGGTCAGTTCCATATTGCCGCTGAGCGCCAGATCGGTCTCCACCCATTCGGCAATTTCCGGGATGGCGCCGGATGCCATGGCCGTCGGCACGTCCTCGAAGGAAACCCGGGCGGCGTATCCGTACAGTTCCGCGTCCAGACCGAAATTACCCTTTAGATGGCTGTCCTCGGTGGTGACGTCGAACTGGACCGACCGCAGGGTTCCGTCCGCGGCAGCGCGCAAATCCACCGTGCCATTCACCCGGTGATGCGCCGCGGCCAGGCGCTGTACCGGCGCGGTTTCGATGCCGCTCAGAAACGGCGCCGAATCGAGGTCGGAAAAATCGAGCCGGGCCAGGATTTCAGTCGCCTCCCGGCGAAACTCCGCGACACCGGCGATGCGGCTGTTTTCGCCGTCCTGTGCCAGCTCCAGCACGACATCCGCGCCAATCCCGGCTGAATTGCGAACCATGGTGATATCAGCGCGCGGCGCATGCCAGACACGGTTCAGCCTGTGATCCCGGAGCGTCAGATCCGCATCAATGATACCAACCCGTCGAAGATAGCCGAATGCCCGCGTCGGATCCGGCGTCGACAGCAGTTCCGTAATCAGTCCGGACAGTACGGCATCCTCGCCGGGCGGACTGTCCTCCGCCGCGCCACTGGCCAGGCTCGCCGCAAACTGACCGTCCGTGTCCCGGATCACCGAAACCTTCGGCGCCAGTATTTCCAGATAAGTCGGCGCCAGCAGGCCGCGCATCAACGCACGGAGCGAAAAGCCGAGCGAGACCTGCGGCAGCGTTGCAATAACCTTTCGCTCAAAATCCAGCACACGCAGATTGGTCACCCGCACATCGACGGCGCGCTCCCATCCGGCCCAGACCAGAACCGTATCGTCGATTTCCACCGCCACGGTGCTGTCCCGCAGTGACAGGGCGTCCTCGATATAGGGATTCAGGAAGGTCATCGTGATCGGACCGGTCGACAGCCACCACCAGCCGACCAGCGCAAGGATCATGGCGCCCGCGGTCAGCCCGGCCAGGAATTCCAGAAAAACACGTGCGGTGCGACGGATCACGATAGGTGCCGTTTGCTCGGGTATGACATATAGTTACATCGCATAGTTCAAATCCCGCCTCTAGAGCAAATCATCGCTGACCGGCTCCGGCGACTTTAAATGTGGTCACACTGATGTCCGATCTCACCTTCCCTTTCGATCCCCTGCAATTGCCCCGGTCCGGACATGATGCCTGGGCGGAAACCGGCCTGGAGCGCCTGCATGAAGTCACCGCCGGCGACCCGGAAGAGGCTGCCTTCGCCGCCGCACTGGCCGCCAGTCCGGACGGCCGCCGGCTGCTGGACGCGGTTTTCGGAAACAGCCCCTTCCTCGGCCATGCCTTCGAGCGGGAAACGCCATTTATCCGCGACCTGCTGGCCCGGGGGCCCGATGCGGTCTTTGCCGGGCTGATCGCCGAACTAGATGCGGAAATCGGTAAGGATACGGGCGAGGAAC
>CAXBEC010000501.1:0-3018 GCA_963974145.1 uncultured Alphaproteobacteria bacterium
ACCATTTTCCGAACAGAATCAGGTCTCCCGTCTTCACGTCGAGCGGCGCAATCTCGCCTTGCTCGTTACGGGCGCCCGGGCCGGCCGCAACGATCGTACCCTGCATCGGCTTTTCCTTGGCCGTGTCAGGGATGATAATGCCGCCGGCGGATTTTTCTTCTTCTTCGACCCGGCGTACCAAAACGCGGTCATGCAGCGGCCTGAATTTCATCGCTAATCTCCATTAAGTCGAATTTTGTGATTTTGGGTGCGTTAGCACTCTATGGATTAGAGTGCTAGGGATCACGTAAGCCTCGGCCGATGACAGTACAAGCGATATTATGGCGGGCGCTGCTTAATTGGTGATGACAGGCAAAGACTGCGGGCACCGGCACATGACGCCATCACGCGGTTGGCGCATACTGCCGGTCAGGTCTTATTGTATAGGGGACGCGGCCATGGCGATCGATATGGAAACCCGACTGGGGATGCGGATCGGCACTTTCGTACCGGCGGAAGGAGCGCTCGCTTTCCGCTACCCGTCGGGGCCGGGCGGGATCGAGCCGATTGTGCAGACCTATATCGGTGGCGTCACGGATCGCGAAAGCCGCGCGCCATCGACGAAGCATCCCCGGCGCGGCGTGGTGCTGGTCGAAGCCCCCTATGCGGATTTCACGGTGCTGCCGGACGACCTGTGGTCATCCTGCGACGCGCCGCCGGCGCATGAATGGGTGCTGGAACAGATCCGCCCCGGCGGCAAGGCATCGCCAGACGAGGCCGGGGGTTTGTGCATTTCGGCGATGGAGGTAGACCCGGCCATCGAGGAAGAGTTCAACGAATGGTATAATGAGGAGCACATGCCGCTGATGGATGCCGTGCCGGGCATGCTTTCCGCACGGCGGTTCCACGCGGTCAGCGGCTTGACGCGCTATGTCGCGATCTATCACCTGGAATCGCCGGAGGTCTACAAACAGCCCAGCTGGTACGAGGCCAACCAGACCCCGTGGATCCGGCGCATCCATCGCCACCGGTTGCGGACATTGCACATGATTCTGGAGCGCGTCCGGGTACCCTGACTGGCACTACCAGACCGAGGACGGTCCCGGGATATACTTGAAGCATTCCAGCGCGTCTTCCCGCAGCGTGAAGCCGAGGCCCGGTTTCTCCGGCGGGCGGACTTCACCATCCGCGCCGATATCGAAGGGTTCTTCGAACAGTTCGTACATCATCGGCATATGCGCCTGGCTGACTTCCAGGACATGGCAGTTCGGGCAGTGGCAGGCGAGATGGATGGAGGCCGCGAACAGCACCCCGTTGCTCCACGCATGCGGGGCAAGGCGCACCTGCCGCGCTGAGGTCAGCGCCGAGATGCGGCGGATTTCCGTGAAGCCGCCGGCGCGGCCGATATCCGGCTGGGCGATGTCCATCGCCTCATGATCCAGCAGATCGGCGAAATCGAAGCGGGTGAATTCCCGCTCGCCGGTCGCGATCGGAATCGACGTCGCCTGCCGCACCAGCCGCAGCCCGGCATGGTCATCCGGCGAGATCGGTTCCTCGAACCAGGAAATATCGTATTCCTCAACCAATTTTGCCAGCCGGATCGACGTGGAAACATCGAGCGCGCCATGGGCATCAATGAACAGCTCCACATCCGGCCCGATACCGCGCCGCGCCGCCGCAATCCGCCGCACCGCTTTCTCATACGAAAACCCGTCATGGCCGACGACGCGCATCTTCACCGCGGTGAAGCCCTTGGCGGCATAGCCGGCCATTTCCGCTTCCGCCGCATCGCCCGGCGCCCAGCCGCCCGACGCGTAACCGCGCACCTGATCGCGCACCGCGCCCAGCGCCTTGTAGATCGGCACGCCCATCGCCTGCGCCTTCACATCCCAAACGGCCAGGTCGATGCCGGAGATCGCTTCCATGACCGCCCCGCGCCGACGGGTTGGTTCCGGCTGGGCCCAGCCCTGCCGCAGGGCCGGAATCGTGCGCGAACCATTGTACATTGTCTCGTAAATGCGTTCGGAGAACATCGGGTCCATGCCGATCAGGGCAGGGGCCAGTTCGTGCTCGACAATGGCGCGGACGACTTCGGGATTGCCCAGCGCCGCGCCCATGCCGGAAAGCCCTTCATCGGTATCGACCATGATGATGGTCGAATCATTCTTCACGCGCGTGCCAAGGTCGCTGCGCTGGCGCTTTTCCGGCGGCACTTCATGCGACAGGGGTATGCATCTGACGGCGGTGATCTTCATGGGGCGGTGCCTCGGCTTTTGTTTCGACAACGACGATAGCACCAGGTTATCGCCTGCTACAAACCGCGCTGTCGCGACGATGCGCTAGATGGGCTCGCCACCGAAATGCGCCCAGAATTCGTCGCGCGGGTTACTGCGCGGAAAAGGCGTTTCCGGCACCGGCACGTCTAGAAACAGGCAGAGCGGCTCCCACCCGTCGGCGACATTGAACACAAGCAGCCGCTCGGCGGGAATCGTTTCGCGGACTTTCCGGTTATTGCGGCGATAGGCGGCAATCACCGTATCCTTATCCGTATAGTCGCTGAACGTGTCCGTCAGGAACCAGCCGGACATCGTCCGGAAGATATCCGCGATATGCGGCGGCAGATCCAGGTCCGGCGCAACGGTGAAAAACTTGCCGATGGTCGAATTGAAGCTGGTCCACCACGCTTCATCGGGCCGTTCCGTATGCACAACCTTTGCATCCGGAAACGCCCTTGCCGTTTCCGGCCAGACCGCCGCGCCGGGCCAGTCGACCTGGGAATTGTAACCGTCGAAAATATCCGCCCAGTCGATCTGTCCCCCGGCGGCAACCGCTTTCCATTTTGCGGGCTGCACCGGATTGACCATGACTTCATACATGTGGTGGCAGGGACCGAACCCAAGCTGTTCGAGCGCCAGTTTTGTCGACATAGTCCCCGTACGACCAAAGCCCGAACCGACAACCTTCAAAGACATGCGGTGCTCCTCTAATCGCCAGATTTTTCCAGAATGCAACGGAGCGTATTTGACGCGGAATATTATA
>CAXBEC010000502.1:0-3017 GCA_963974145.1 uncultured Alphaproteobacteria bacterium
TAATACGCTCTACCGGATGCGCGGTCTGCTGGCGACGCTGACGGCCGTATCCAGAACGACGTCGCTGTTTCAGGAAAACGCGGTGCAGGACTATTTTACCTTCTTCGACCTGGCGAAGATGATGGGGTTCGAACTGATTACGATAAGCGACGGTCGTGAATTCGCTCATCAGATCATCATCGAGTGACGGAGAGCCGATGTCGGAACAGGATGCCATTCTATTTGCCAATGAAGCGTTTTACCGCGCCTTTGCGGATCGCGACGTTGCGGCAATGGAGGCGCTATGGGCGCAATCCGCGCCGGTCTGCTGTATCCATCCCGGCTGGGAGGCGATTCATGGCCATGATGATGTGCTGGACAGCTGGCGCGCAATCCTGACTGGGTCCGCCCCGCCGCAGATTGATTGTATTTCGCCGCAGGCATATTTTTTCGGCGCCGCCGCATTTGTCGTCTGTTTCGAAGGTGTCGACGGGAATTATCTGATCGCGACCAATTACTTCGTACGGGAAGGCGGTCGCTGGCGAATGGTTCATCACCAGGCGGGGCCTACCCGGTTCACGCCGGAAGACGTTCCACCGGCGGAAACCCGCTCGATCAACTGAGCCGATCGGAAACCGGGATCAATTCGACAGGGCCATGCGCATGGTGATATTGTTCCGGTTGCCGGTTCTTTGATATTCCACCGAATCCATAATCGTCAGAATCAGATGGATGCCGAGGCCACCGACTGGTCTTTCCTCGACGTCACCGGACATGTCCGGCTCTGGCTTTCGGGTCAGGTCGAATGGCTTCCCGTCATCTTCACAGACCACGTGTAGCCAGCCATCGGCCACGGACAGCCGGATTTCGATGATATGAGGCAATGTGTCGTTCGCATCGTATCCATAGCTGATCGTATTGGTCAGCAGTTCTTCGAGCACGAGGGTGAGTCGCTGTTCCAGCGGTAGTAACTCCTTGTGTTCCGAGCAGAAGGTGGAAATTGCGGCGGCGGCCTTACTCAGGTTTTCCAGGTTATTGGTTATCGTGAAGGCTGTTTCCGCTGCCATACCTATATCCCTGTACTTTTACGCTGACACGCTAACGCATTTTACGGGCGATTGCATACCGGAGTTCCGATTATGATGATACAATGGCAAGGACGGCTGTTCTGACCGGCAGTCAGACGACCTTTCGCGACTTACCAAGGGGATCTCATGCGCACAGAATGGAAGATTTTCGTGGCCGCTATCATAGTGGGCCTGTTACCTGCCTTTGGCGTTGCAGCCAAGTCGGACCGGATCGGACAACTGCGCAGCGTGTCGGGAGAGGCCTTCGTAGTGCGCGGCGACGCGCGCCTGCCGGCCGTTGTCGGCAATGACGTGCAACAGCAAGACGTCATCGAGACGGGCAAGGACGGCGCTGTCGGCATCACATTCGACGACAATTCGGTATTTTCGACCGGACCGGACAGCAATGTCAGTCTGGACGAATTCACATTCAACCCGTCGACACTGAAGGGCTCCTTCCTCGCAAAGCTGGGCAAGGGGACATTGTCCGTCATTTCCGGGGATATCGCGCGGGGATCGCCGGAAGCGATGAAGATCCGTACGCCATCAGCGATACTGGGCGTTCGGGGCACGCGTTTCCTCGTCCGTGTTGATGAGAAATAGGCGAGGGGCCAAAGAGTATGTTTAACAGACAGGTGTTTAAGGGGCTGGTTATTCTCGGAGCGTTGCTGGCATCGGCTTGTGCCGAACCGCGCCTGGGCAAAAATCTGGTCATTGTCCTGCCGGATGAAAACGGCAAGGTTGGTGCGGTAACTGTTACGGATGGCAAGAACGAAGTGCTGCTGGACAGCGCGCTGGCTGCGGCGAAGGTCACGACCGGGAACAAGGTCGAGTCGGTGGCTGTGACCGATAAGGATGTAGACGGTATCTTCGCCCGGGCCCTGGAAGCGCAGCCGAGACCACCGAAACGGTTTCGTCTTTATTTTATCCGTGACAGCGATGACCTGACCGAGGAATCGGACAAGGATTTCGAACTTGTTTTCGCGGACGTCAAGAAACGCAGCGCCTATGAAATTCAGGTGACGGGCCATACCGACACGACGGGCGAGGAAACCTATAACGCGGAGCTGTCGATCCAGCGGGCGGAGGCGATCCGCGACAGGCTGGTGTCGCGTGGAATCGATGCCGCGCTGATTGAGGTCTACGGACGGGGTGAATGGGATCTTTTCATCAGGACAAAGGACGAATTCACGGAACCGCGGAACCGTCGCGTCGAGGTGATGGTCCGTTAGGCGTTTATCGCGTCAGCGCCGCGATTGATCTGAAAAACCCCGTGCAGCGTTGCGCGGGGTTTTTCTTATGGCGATTTCCCCGAACCGAGGTAGCGCAACCCGAGGATGGTGACATCGTCGGAGGCTTCGGCACCATCAACGAATAATTCGATGTCCGAATTGATCGCCTTGACGATTGTGGTGCAATCCGCGTCATCCGCCACACCGGAGAGTGTGTCGATCAAACGCGTAGCGGTATAGAGGTCACTGTTCGGGTTCATCGCTTCGGAGACACCGTCCGTATACAGGATGATTGCTTCGCCGGGGTTCAGCCGGTGATTGTCGCCGGGATATTCAAAATCATCGAGGACACAAAGCGGCGGACCGCCTCCCATTTCCAGCGCCCGGGGCGGTTGACCGGGCGCCAGCAGGACCGGCGCGTCGTGACCCGCATTACAGAATTCGATGTCGCCTGTACGAATATCCAGAATGCCCGCCAGCGCCGTTACGAACATCATGGCGGGGTTCTCGCGGGAAATTTCCGCGTTCGCTTCCGTCATGATTTCGTCTATCGCGACCTTGCGGCGCATGGCGCTGCTTTTGTACAGCGCCTTTGACAGTGCCATGAACAGCGAAGCCGGGATGCCCTTGCCGGAAACGTCGCCAACGATGAAAAACAGATGGTGCTCGTCCACCATGGCGAAATCATACAGGTCGCCGCCGACCGCTTTTGCCGGTTCCAGCATCGCATACAGGTCGA
>CAXBEC010000503.1:0-3013 GCA_963974145.1 uncultured Alphaproteobacteria bacterium
ACAGCATGTCGCCCTGGCCCAGCAGCTGTTCGGCGCCCTGTTCCCCCAGAATTGTGCGGCTGTCGATCTTGGAGGTGACCTGGAAACTGATCCGGGTCGGGAAGTTGGCCTTGATCGTGCCGGTGATGACATCGACGGAGGGCCGTTGCGTTGCCATGATCAGGTGAATCCCGGCGGCGCGCGCCATCTGCGCCAACCGCTGGATGGTCGCTTCGATATCCTTGCCCGCGACGAGCATCAGGTCGGCCATTTCGTCGACCACGACGACGATCATGGGCAGGGAGGACAGGTCCAGTGGCTGTTCTTCGATGATCGGCTTGCCGGTTTCGGAATCGAATCCGGTCTGCACCTTTCGGGTCAGGATCTCGCCCTTGCGGCGGGCTTCCTCAACCCGCTTGTTATAGCCTTCGACATTGCGGACACCGAGTTTGGACATCGCACGATAGCGCGTCTCCATTTCCTGTACAGTCCATTTCAGGGCCACAACCGCCCGTTTCGGCTCTGTGACGACGGGGGCGATCAGATGGGGGATGTCGTCATAGATCGACAGTTCCAGCATCTTGGGATCGATCATGATGAATTTGCATTCTTCGGGTGACAGCCGGTACAGCAGCGACAGGATCATCGCATTCAGCCCGACTGATTTACCCGACCCGGTGGTCCCCGCGATCAGCAGATGGGGCATGCGCGCCAGGTCGACGATGACCGGCGCGCCGCCGATATCCTTGCCCGCCACCAGCGGCAGTTTGGCGCGGGATTCCTCAAACGCCTTCGATGCCAGCAGCTCGCGCAGGTAGACGGTTTCGCGTCGCGCGTTCGGCAGCTCGATACCGATCACGCTGCGCCCCGGCACGGTCGCGATCCGCACGGAAATCGCACTCATCGAGCGGGCTATATCGTCCGCGAGGCCGATGACCCGGCTGGTTTTGGTACCGGGCGCGGGCTCCAGTTCGTACAGCGTGACAACCGGCCCCGGACGAACTTTTTCAATCTCCCCGCGGACGCCGAAATCTTCCAGTACGCCTTCCAGCAGCCGGGCGTTCTGCTGCAGCGATTCTTCGTCAACCTTCAGGTTTTTAGACCCGGAATCTGCGGGATCGTCCAGCAGGTCTAGCGGCGGCAGCTGCATCTCGCCATCCGGGCTGGCAAGGTCAAGGCTGCGCTGCCGCTGGGCGTTGGCGCGCTTTCCAGGTGCCGGCCGGCTTGGCTTCGGCTCGACGAGGTCAGGCTTGACCGTGCGGGGTTCGATCACCCGTTCCCCATCCTGGCTGTCCAGAAGCATGGGCTCGCGGCGCTCGCCGGCACTGGTTGTTCTGCGAAGGACCGGCCGCTGAAACCGATTCAACAGGCCGCGCAGCGATTCGCGCAGACTGTCGGTGCGTTGCACTGCCTGACGCATTCCGCCAACGATTCCGGCGGTTCGCTGTGCGCCGCTGCGCCATTCCGCACCGCTGAATCCGATGACGATGAACAGGATGGGCGGTGCCAGCACCGCAGCGGACACGACGAGGATGCGGATGTCCAATGGCAGCGAGAGGTCATAGGACAGCATGACGATCTGTCCTGTCAGCCAGGTCCCGGCGTACCCGCCCAGTCCCGCGGTCAGCGGCCACGCTTCCGGTGCCTGGATACCGGACAGGGCGATCGCCGTGGTCAGAACGCCCAGGGGCAGCAGGCCGATCCGCAGCCATGTTCGCGACAGGCTGTGGTCCTTCCACAGCCGCCAGCCCCAGCCCGCGGCGATCGGCACCAGCAGCCCGCCGGCGAGCCCCAGGGACTGCAGCGCAATATCGCTGACATAGGCGCCGGCATGGCCCATCAGGTTGCTGACCCCCTGTCCGGAAGCCGTGTTCAATGACGGATCGGCGGGGGAATAGCTGACCAGGGCGGCAAACAGCGTGATCGCCACCGCGATCAGCGCCAGCCCGGCGGCTTCGATCGCCTTGTCACGCATATACTGTTCCACGCCAACGGGCAGGAATGCTGTTTTCCGGTTTGTCGCCATAGTCTTTCACCTTTCGATGCGCCATCACGGCGCGGGTCGTCACGCCACCTGCTTGCCAAGACAGTCGGCAATTCGCCGCAATCCTTCCTCCGCGGTATCCAGCTCGTGCACCAGCGCGACGCGGAGATACCGTTTACAGGGATTTTCGCCGGTTACGGGATCCGTCTGGGCGTAATAGGCGCCCGGTATGGTCCGCACCGCATGATTCTGCCACAGGTCGCGGGCAACGGTTTCGCCATCGCCCACATCCAGCCACAGGAAGAAACCGGCGGGCGGCTTGTAGAACCCCGTGCGGTTGCCCAGAATCCGCTCCGCCATGTCGAACAGTTTCGCGTAATGTGCCCGCGTCGGAACCACATGTTCCTCGTCGCGCCAAAGGGCGGCGCCGGCGGCCAGAAGCGGCAGCGGGATATTGGCGCCGCCGGTGGCGCGCAGCATATTGAAGCCGGTAATGATGTCTTCTTCTCCGGCAACAAATCCGCAGCGCAGGCCGGCCGCATTCGAACGCTTCGAAAGCGAGTGAAAGACCACGACGTTATCAAGCGATCCGCCCAGCGCCACGCAGGCTTCCAGCGCCCCGGCCGGTGCGTTGCCGCGGTAGATTTCCGAGTAGCATTCGTCGAACGCGACAATGAAATCGTATTCGCGCGCGAGCCGGATCAGGCCGGACAGGTAATCCAGGTCGGCACAGGTACCCTGCGGGTTGGCCGGGCTGCACAGATAGAACAGCGCGATCCGACGCAGGATTTCAGGCTTGAGCGCCGCGTAATCGGGCAGGAAATTCGTTTCCGCATTCGCCGGCAGCATCAAGGTTTCGGCGCCCGCCATGACCGCGGCGCCCTTGTAGACGTGATAGGCGGGATTGCTCATCGCCACCAGCGGCCGCCCGTCTTCCGGCCATTCCTCCGGTCCGGGGACGGCGTATTGCGCCAGTTGGAACAGTCCTTCCTTGGTGCCGGGCAAAGCGATAAGGTGCCGTTTGGGGTCGATCATGCCTGCCGGCAGGCT
>CAXBEC010000504.1:0-3010 GCA_963974145.1 uncultured Alphaproteobacteria bacterium
CGCAACAACCAGCACACCGGCGCCCTGCCCGGCCAGTTGTTGCGCGGTCCCCTTGCGCGGGCCTCTTAAGGAGAGAGGGTAACCGGAGGTGTCGCATGGCCAACCGAACCGATCCGGTGGCGCGGGCCCGCGCGCTGGCTGATGATATCGCGGCGGCAGCCGATGAAATCGAACAGACCCGTCGGTTGCCCGCTTCGCTTCTCGCGGCGCTGCACGCGGCCCGCCTCGCCCGCATGCTGCTGCCGCGCGCCTTTGACGGTGACGAGGTCGAACCGGGAATCTACCTGCTGGCCATAGAGGAAGTGGCGCGTGCCGATGCGTCCGTCGCCTGGAACCTGTTCGTCGCCAACAGCGCGGCCCTCCTGGCGCCGCATCTGGAACCGGAAACCGCGCGCACCATCTTCGCCCCCGCCAACGCGCTGATCGCCTGGGGTCCGCCGAACGCCACCGTCGCCTCCATCGAGCCGGGCGGCTACCGGGTCAGCGGGCGCTGGAATTTCGCCAGCGGCTGCCGCAGCGCGACCTGGATGGGTGTGCATTGCATGGTCGCGGAACCGGGCGGCAAACCCAGGCTGAACCAGTTCGGCAAACCCGCCATCCACACCCTGCTGTTCCCCGCCGACCAGGCGACGCTGGTCGATACCTGGGACACGATCGGGCTGCGCGGCACGGCATCGGATTCCTACACGGTTGAAAACCTGTTCGTGGCTGACGCTTTCACCGGGACACGCGAGACACCGGAAGCGCGCCGTGATCCGGGGGCCCTCTATGCGTTCCCCATGCAGGCGCTGTATGCCGTCGGCGTGGCGGGGGTGGCGCTGGGCGCCGCCGGCGCGATGCTGGACGCGTTCAAAACGCTGGCCGCTGACAAGACCCCGCGCGGCCTGGGCCGGCTGGCCGACAGTCCGGCGGTGCAGAGCGGTGTCGCCCTGGCCGAAGTCCGGCTCGGCGCGGCGCGCGCCTATGCGCTGGAAGTGCTCGCCGAAACCCATGCCCGCGCCCCCACCGAAGGCGCCATTGGAATCGAAGACCGGGCCCGGGTCCGGCTCGCCGCCAGCAACGCCATCCAGGGTGCTATCGAGGTGGCCGACTGGGTTTATAAACGCGCCGGTGTCAGCGCAATTTTCCGGGACGGCCCGTTCCAGCGCCAGTTCCGCGATATCCACACCCTGTCACAGCAGATCCAGTCGCGCGACGCGCATTTCGAAACAATCGGCCAGGTCCTGCTGGGCAACCCGCCCGACGTATTCTTCTGAAGGTCAGGAGACGTCAGGGCCGGTTTAATACTCGGCGTATTCCAGCCGGCTTCCGGCATTCACAAGTTACGCACGACAACCATGACGGCGACACGTCGAGGGTTCATGGACGCGACTTGCGTGACGCCGTTTCCAGCGCCTGATCGAGTTCCCCGGCCTTTACGGCCTGGATGACCCGGCGATAGACCATGGGCAGTTTTTTCAACGTGCCCACTTCGATCGCGGTCCCCCGCCGCGCAAGTTGCAGAGCGATCTTGTTGTAGAATATCTGCGTGTAGATATGCCCGTCGGGCACCTGTTTCCACCACAGGCGCGGACGCACCTCGACGACCTTGTGCCCGCGCTTTCGTTTCAGTTGCAACGGCTTGTCTTCCAGCGCGAGCGTCGCCAGTTCGATCTGTTCCTCGATACTCGCGACCAGTTTCTCGCGGCGATACGCAACGGTATCGCGCCGGTGCCGGGGCCGCGCGGCAACGATAACCCGGTTGGTAATGTCCAGTTTGTCCAAATGTCCCATCGTACTCCCGACACTAACAGAAGCGGACCGTATTTGTTCCCTGCCAATTTAGGCTACCGGAATTCCTACGGCATCAGGCGGCCCACATATCAGTTGATGTGCACCGGTGGCGGGTCGGGGCGCGGCCGCGGCGGGTCGAAAGGCGGGTCGTCGATATCATCATCCGGCAAGTCGTCCGGCGGCGGTTTCACCGGCGGGTGGTCGGGATCGATTCCGGGCGGCGGCGGTCTCACCGGCGGATCGGGCTCCGCCGGCGGATCGACCGGGCGCTGGGCGTGCTGCTCCACAATCATCGCAGTACCTCCTCTACCTTAAAGGTAGGCGGCCCGGCGGCGATGTGAAGAGGCCGCGCCAAAAGCGTCTGAAAAATTCAGCCGCCCGTCAGGTGATAACACCCTGAGGGTTTCAGTCGTTCCCCGGCGCCTGCCGCGCGGCCGTATAATGCGTGTTGCGCAGTAGACGGCCGGGCAGCGCGCCGACATGCTTGCCGTCTTCCATCAGCACCTGGCCGTTGACGATGGTCATGCGGATCCCTTCCGCCGGCTGGCGCATGCGCATGGCGCCGCCGGGGAAATCATGCACCACCTCGTTGGGCAGCGGCCGCACCGTATCCGGATCGAAGATCACGATATCCGCAACCTTGCCCGGCTGCAGCAGCCCGCGATCATGCAGCCCGAAGATATTGGCGGATTCGAAGGTCAGCCGCTTGACCGCGGTTTCCAGCGACATGGCCTTTTTCTCACGCACCCATTCGGCCAGCAGCCGCGTGCTGTAGCCGAACCCGGCCTGGAACTGTACATGCGCGCCGCCATCGGACAACCCGATCAGCGCGTTGGGGTAGTTCAGGATTTCCCCGACCGCCGCCTCGTCGGCGTTGACCTCGCTCTGCAGGAAATCAGTATCCAGGTTTTCTTCAATGGCGAGATCAAGCAGCGCGTCGATCACACCCTTGCCCTGTGCCGCCGCAACCTCGCCGATAGTCTTGCCTTCCAGCCCCTTGTTCTTCGGCAGCACCGCGTTCGCCACGGTGATGTGGTCCCACCACTTTTTGGAGATGCCGGTCGGCGTGAAATCGATCTTGAACTCCACCGCTTCCTCGTGAAGCTTCTTGCGGATTTCCGGATCGGCATAGGCGCGCAGTTTTTCCTCGTCAGTGGAAATCAGGATCGGGTGCCAGGTCGGCAGGCCCCGGAAGGACTGGCAATTGCGCATGTTGAAGAAATCGGTGATGGCGTTC
>CAXBEC010000505.1:0-3009 GCA_963974145.1 uncultured Alphaproteobacteria bacterium
ATTGATGGGCGCTTGAACGATCACGCTATTGCCCCCGGACTTGGACGCCCCTACGCCTAGCTGGCCATTGGCAAGACGACGCAGGGGAAGGATGGCTTCGTCTTTAAGCTCGCCTCCCAGTGCAACGTCGCCTGACCTCATAGGGAACGCTGTAGGACGCTTCAGGACGCCCCCTGAGCCCGTGCCCCAGCTGCCATGGGCACTACCTTGCCCCCTGAGAACGCATTACCGTTCGCGGGCGGGTAATTTTCTAAACAATTTCGATGCATTATAAGATAAAACGCGACTCAGCGGGCATATGAGCCACGAACAGGTGACCAGGCGAAATCAGTTCGCGTCATTTTTTTATCGATGCCGCATTAAAGCCAGCGCCAAATTCTGCCGTTCCTTTGGCTACGTCTTAAAGAGCAGGCAGCGTATGCGTTTGGCTGACGGAACGGATGAACAGACCGGCCAGCCGGGCCTGGAATTCCCGTCCGCCCCAATTTGCCGTAATATCCGATCCAGCGTTCCGGATCACGGCGAAGTGACCGTGGCCAGTGACAGCGGAAGAGGAATCTCAGAGATGCCTGTTGCCATCAGGGCACTTCGCGATGGTTTTGCCGGTGAAGTCACCGGTGTTGACTGCGCGGGGCCGCTTTCGCCCGCAGAGGTCGCAACGATCGAAGCGGGTATGGACCAATATGCGGTGCTTGTGTTCCGCGACCAGCCGCTCACCGATGACGAGCAGCTTCGCTTTTCGCTGCATTTCGGCGCGTTGGAGCAGTCCAAAACGTTTCGCGCCGGGCGCATTCACTTTCGGACCGAGCAGGAGGCGCGCCCCCTCGGCAATGGTATAGGCGACTTTTCCAATATCGACGGGGCCGGAAATCCACTCCCTCCCGTGAGCCGCGCCTATCTGTTCAAACTTGCCGACCGCCTGTGGCATTCCGACAGTTCATTCAAAGCGGTACCGGCGAAATATTCCATGCTGTCGGGACGTGCGATCCCCTCCTGGGGCGGTGCCACCGAGTTCGCCGATATGCGCGCGGCCTGGGATGCGCTGGACGAACGCACAAAGCGGGAGGTCGCGCCGCTCGTCTGCCATCATTCCAACATGTACTCCCGCGAAAAACTTGGCTTTTCAGAGCTGACCGAAGAAGAGCGCATCGACTTCAAACCGGTCCGCCATAGACTGGTCAGGCAGCACCCGGTTACCGGGCGCAAGTCGCTGTTTCTATCCGCACATGCCGGCGTCATCGAAGGCATGAGCATCCCCGAAGCACGGATACTGCTGCATGAACTTACCGAATTTGCGACCCGGGAATGTTTCGTCTATTCGCATAACTGGCGGCTCAACGATCTCGTCGTCTGGGATAATCGCGCAACGATGCACCGCGGTCGAAAATTCGATCCGAACGAAATCCGCGATATTCGCCAGACGCGGCTTGCAGGGGATGAAGTCACAATCGATCAGGACACGTGAACCGGGCCGTGCTGCGGACGCGTTTCCCGGACGACCCATGGAGATAAACATGCCTGTTATACGCCTTGCCGATACCGCCCGAGAACCATTCAAAGGGGGCGCGACATATCAGACCATCGTCGGCGATCCGGACGGCTCGACGCCGATCAGAATGGGTGTCCAGACCTCGCCCCCCGGCTATACGACGCCGCTCCATTCCCATCCGTATATGGAAACCGTCACCGTGCTGGAAGGCGAAGGCGAAGCCTGGATTGACGGTGACGACGACGTGATCCTGCTAAGGCCCGGAACCACCTGCATCTTCCCCGCCAACGTCCGGCACTGGTTTCGCGCCATTGGCGGCAACCCGCTCGTGACCCTTGGCGTTCATGCCTCACCCCATCGAATCGTCAGGGTTCACGACGACCCGTGAGTCGCAACAGTACTGAATTCAGAAACATGACAGGGAGTTCATCTTCCTGAAATCGAAGATTCCGGTCGGACACCCCATCCTTTTGTCAGGCGGCAAAACCCCATGTGAGCCGCAACATGATGGAGAATGGAGATGACGATTATTCAGAGCATCAGCGAGCGGCCAAACGCGCTTCGCGTCCTCGCGACCGGGGTCGCGGCGGCATCCCTGCTGGTATGGACTGGCGTGGCCCAGGCTGCACCGGTACCGGAAAGCTTTTCCGGACTGGCCAAAAAAGTTACGGCGTCGGTGGTAAACATTGCCGCCGCGCAAAAGGCGGAAGGACCGCGGAGCATGGCGCCGGCAATACCTTTCGACCTGCCGCCGGGTTCGCCATTCGAGAAATTCTTCAAACAGTTCGAAGACAGGATGGGCGAAGGCGGTCAGGCAAGGCCGAGACAGGCGGTCGGGCTCGGTTCCGGGTTTATCATTGATCCCGCCGGCTACGTGGTGACCAACAACCATGTGATTGACGGCGCCAGCGAAGTGAAGGTCAGGCTGGATGACGATACGGTCTTTTCCGCACAGATCGTCGGCACGGATCCGCAAACCGACCTGGCCCTGCTGAAGATCGAAACCAGAAAGCCGCTGCCGTCGGTCTCCTTCGGCGATTCCTCCAAGGCCGAGGTCGGCGACTGGGTCATGGCCGTCGGAAATCCGTTCGGGCTCGGCGGGACCGTCACTGCCGGTATCGTGTCCGCACGCAGCCGGAACATCGAATCCGGTCCGTATGACGATTTCCTGCAGGTCGATGCCTCGATCAACAAGGGTAACTCGGGCGGCCCGCTGTTCAACATGGATGGGGCGGTCATTGGGGTAAACACCGCGATTTATTCGCCCAACGGCGGCAGCGTTGGCATCGGCTTTGCCATTCCGTCCAATATCGTCAAAACCGTCGTCGCACAAATCAAGGAAAACGGCCGGGTCGAACGCGGCTGGCTGGGAGTCCAGATCCAGAAGACATCCCCGGAAATCGCCGAAGCGGTCGGTCTCGATACGGCGCGCGGGGCGATGGTCACCCAGGTCGTGGCCGACAGTCCGGCTGACAAAGCGGGGCTGCGGCAGGGCGATGGCATCCTGACATTCGCCGGCA
>CAXBEC010000506.1:0-3007 GCA_963974145.1 uncultured Alphaproteobacteria bacterium
AACCCGGTAATCGCAGGCATTACGATGTGCTGCGCAAAACCTGCCACGACATAACGGCTTTCCCGCCAGACACAGGCCCCGATGCGTTCCAGGGCCCGAATGTCCCATTGCCATTGCGGTAACGTCACCATTCCGACACTCCGCTGAACAGGCGCCCCGGCACCGTGCCGGCGACCGGGACCGCCTCATGCTGGTAATCTGGGCGCGTCTTATGGTTTTTCAAAGCGATAAATATTTGCTGTTTATATCGATATTTTCGATATAATTTATGGAAAGCCAATTGGAGCCGCCCATGGATACGGAACTGGCCCGCACCTTTCTGACCGTGATCGCGGCGGGTAATTTCATCAAGGCGTCGGAACGGTTGCATCTGACCCAGTCGACTGTCAGCGCCCGCATCCGGCTGCTGGAAGAACAGCTCGGGCGCCGGCTTTTCATCCGCAACAAGGCGGGTACCTCACTGACTCCGGCAGGCCGCGCATTCCAGAAACATGCTTCGACCCTCGTTCGCACGCTGGAGCAGGCGCGTCAGGATGCCGGTGTCCCGCGCGGGTTCCGGGCCGCACTTTCCATCGGGGCGCGGATCGGGTTGTGGGAAGATCTGCTGATGGACTGGCTGCCGGTCATGCGGACAGACGCGCCCGATGTTTCGATCCGCGCCGAGATTGCCCTCGAACCGGAACTGATGCAGGGGTTGATCGAGGGGCGGCTCGATATCGGCGTCATGTACACACCGCAAAGCCGGCCCGGCCTGCGCGTCGAACCGCTGCTGGAGGAACAGTTGATCATGGTCACAACGGGCCCGGAGGAACCGGTTGCTGCCGGGGCGCCCGGTGGCCTTGGCCCGGATTATGTCCTGGTCGACTGGGGCCCGGAATTCCTCGCCTGGCACAATACCAGCTTTCCCGATTTCGACGGGCCGCCCATCATGGCGAATATCGGCTGGATCGGCCTGCGGCATATTCTCGCCGCCGGCGGTACGGGGTATTTTCCCGAACGCCTCGTCCGGCCCCATCTGGCGGCCGGGCGACTGGTTCGCCGCACCGACGCGCCGGATTTCACCCTGCCCGCCTATGTCGTCTGGTCGCCGGATGGCGACGCCGCCCTGGCCGAATTTGCGCTGGACCGGTTACGGGCAATTGTCGACCGGGGCATTCTGCCTATTGAGGCGAAGCAAACGCCCGCGCCAGAAACGGGACAAGGGCGCCGTTGAAACGGTCGGGGTCTTCCGCAAGACCCATATGCCGCAATCCGGGAAAGGTTTCCACACGGCCAGCCGACATCCGCGCCGCCATGCCCCGCGCCATGGCGGGCGTGCTGTTACGGTCGTCGTCACCAGTCAGCACCAGCGCCGGACAGGCGATATCGGCGATGGCGTCCGCCAGGGGCCGCCCGTCCGCGACCGCCGCTGCATCTCCGGTGACCAGCACCCGGTAGAGTGCCGCATAATGCGCCGGATCGTTGGCCACCATCCACTGCCGCACCTGATCCAGCATATCCGGGCGCGCGGCGGCGAAACCCGGCGTGAACCATCGCTCCAGCGCCGCATCGACCGTCGCGGCCGGCCCGGCATCTTCAGACAGGCGAAGCCGTTCGAGCATCGCGTCACGCTGCGCCGCATCACGCCGATACGCCGAATTCAACACGGCGATAGCCACTGTCCGGTCCGGATGATCAACCGCGAAAGCCTGCGCCAGTGTCCCGCCCAGCGAAAACCCGACAATCGCCGTCCGCGAAATCTCCAACCGCGACAACAGGGCATCCAGTTGCGCCACCAGATCGCCCAGCGTGCAGGGCAGCGGCGGTGCGGCGCTTTCGCCATGGCCGAGAAGGTCATAGCGGATCACCGTGAAACGGGCCGCAAGCGGCGGCAGCATGCCCTGCCACATCGCCCGGTTCAGCCCCATGCCATGCACCAGCACGACCGGTGGCCCTGACCCGTCGATTGAAAATCCCGTTTCGGTATCCGCCGCCCTGTTCACCACGTCCTCCTGTCGCCTTTACCCGGGTCGCATATTACACAGCGACCGCATGCGGCAGCCCGCCGCATTAATAAAAAATTCGCGATTGACAATCATTATCGTTTGCAAGAAAGTCCGGTTCCCTAACAGGAGTAGCATCTTGTACGTATGTATCTGCAACAGATACCGTGATTCGGAAATCCGGGCCCTTGCCGAACAGGGTGTTCGCTGTGCCCGGCAGGCGTATAGCCGGCTCGGCAACGGGCCGGAATGCGGACAGTGCCTTGAATTCGCACAGGAAATGATCGACACAGTTCATGTTTCCCCGGTTGGCGTCCGCCAGCGCGAGACGGTATAGGCGCCGCCATGCACCAGTGGTCGCAGATGAAACCGGATACCCTGCTGAAAATGCTGACCGCGCTGGCGAAACAGGGCGAGAAGCGCCGGCTCGCCAGAAGTGCCCCGCAACCCGAGGCACCCGTGGCAACCCCGGAAGGCCGCGCCGGATAGCCTGCGGGCCCGACGACTAGCATTCCGCCGCCTCGCTGTTCAACTGGGCGTAGTTTTCGATACCCATACGCTCGATCATGTCGAACTGGGTTTCCAGGAAGTCGACATGTTCTTCTTCCGAATAGAGGATGCTGCGCAACAGGTCGCGTGTCACGTAATCCGCGGCCGTTTCACAATCGGCAATCGCGGCCCGCAGGTCCGGAATCGCATCCATTTCAAGCGCCAGGTCGCAGCGCAGGATTTCCTCGATATTCTCGCCGATCCGTAACTTGCCGAGATCCTGCAGATTGGGCAGTCCGTTGAGGAACAGGATGCGCTCGATCAATTCGTCCGCATGCTTCATCTCGTCAATGGATTCGTCACGCGCCTTCTCGGCCAGTTCGGAAGTACCCCAGTCCTTCAGCATCTTTGCATGCAGGAAATACTGGTTGATCGCCGTCATCTCGTTTTTCAGGATCCTGTTCAAATTTGTGATGCCTTGGGATTACCCTTCATGGCAAATTCCTTTCCACTGACCGGTAACTGGCAATATATAC
>CAXBEC010000507.1:0-2998 GCA_963974145.1 uncultured Alphaproteobacteria bacterium
CGGACCGGTTCGCCCATGTCGAGCACGAAAATCCGGCCTTCGGTTTCACTGTTGGAAACGCCCAGCGCCGAGGCCTGGAGGACCAGTTCAACCGCTTCGCGCACGGTCATGAAATAGCGTGTCATGTTCGGGTCGGTGACCGTCAGCGGGCCGCCGGCGGCGAGCTGGCGCTGGAACAGTGGCACCACCGATCCCGTCGATCCCAGCACATTGCCAAAACGGACGACGACATAACGTGTTTCGTCCTGCGGCCGCCCCGCCATGTCCAGCGCCTGGCAATAGCCTTCCGCCAGCCGCTTCGTCGCGCCCATGACATTGGCCGGGTCGACGGCCTTGTCGGTGGAAATCTGCACCATCACCCGCACACCGGCGGCGCGACAGGCATCGGCGACATTTCGCGTTCCGATGACGTTGGTGAGTACGCCTTCATTGGGGTTACGCTCGACCATGGGAACATGTTTCAGCGCCGCGGCATGGAAAACAAGCTCCGGCTTTTCCCGGGCGATGACATCGTCAATCCGGCCCCGGTCGCGGACATCGCCCAGCACCGGGCGGCGGTCCAGCGCCGGCCATGCTTCGGCCAGCGCCATGTCGATTTCGTAAAGCTGGTATTCCGCACTGTCGAACAGGATCAGCGTCGCGGGACCGATTTCGGCGATCTGGCGGGCCAGTTCCGACCCGATCGTGCCGCCGGCGCCGGTTACGAGGACCCGTCGGCCGGTGACGAGTTGCCGCATCGCCTCGCGGTCCAGCACGGTTCGCGGGCGGCCGAGCAGGTCCTCGACCGCAACGGGGCGGATTGCCAGCGGATTGCCGACGCCTTCCTTGAGTTCGGCCAGCCGGGGCAGGCGCGACAGCGTTACGCCATGGGTATCGCAAAGTTCCAGCAACGTGCGAACGTCCGCGCCGTCCAACCCGTCCCGCGTCAGGATCAGCCGCTGCGGCCGTGTCCCGCCCTTTGCCGTGATGATGTCTTCGGCGTCCTCTATCCGACCCAAAACCGGAATGCCGTGAATTTCGCGCCCGACACGCCCGCCGGTTTCGTCAATCAGGCCGATGACCCTGTATGGCGCGCCAGGATCGCGGGCCTGTTCACGGATGAACAGTTCGGCGGCATCGCCGGCGCCGACCAGCAGAACCGGTACGCGGGTCCTGCTGTTCAGTTCCAGCACATGTTCAAGCCGGCGGTCCTTGAAGACCCGGTAGAGGAATCGCGGACCGCCCAGCAGGACCAGCAGCACAAACCAGTTGATCAGCGGCAGGGAACGCGGCAGGTCGTGCAAGCGGGTGACAAGGAACAAAAGCGGCAGGAAGATCAGGACGATCAGCGTGACCGCCTTGGTGATCGCCATGAGGTCATTCAGCGAGGCATAGCGCCAAATGCCACGGTACAGATCCGCAAACCAGAAAACACCGGCGGCAACAAGGGTGAAGATGACCGCGCCTTCCAGCAGGAAGGACTGGGCGAAATAGGAGATATCCCCGCCGACGCGCAGGTAAAGCGACAGTGGAAATGACGCCGCGGCCATAAACACATCGTGCAGGAATGCGACGCGTGCGCGGCGCGTTTTCAGAATGAATCGACTGGCCATGTCCCGGCCTTATTAGTCCCCTGCGATGCGTGAAGCAAGCACCCTCGTAAACCCCGAGAACGATCAGGTTTTGGCCACCATCCCCGGCCGCGACAGCCAGATCAGCAGCGCCGCAACGATTGCGGTGGCCCCGGCCAGGGCCGGCCAGGGCGAATGGATCGAAAATACCGCTATTCCCAGCAACATAAGGTTGGCGGTACCGATGGCGGCGCTGACAGTGGCGTGGCTGAGGCCCCGCTGTACGGCCTTCTGGTAATAATGCTCCCGGTGGGCCTGCCAGACGCGTTCACCGCGCCGGGCGCGGCGCAGAAGGGTGATTGTCGCGTCGGCGAGGTAATAGAGCGGCAGAATGATTGCCGGCGCCCAATGCCCGGATTCCGCCAGTTTCAGCAGCAGCCAGCCCAGCAGGAAGCCCAGCGGCACGCTGCCGACATCGCCGAGGAAGATTTTGGCCGGGTGCCAGTTCCAGGCGAGAAAGCCGAGCGCCGCCGCCGCGAGCGTCAACCCGAAGACCGGGTCCAGCCCCGCTGCCGGCGCCAGCCAGGCGATCAGGGCGGTTCCGCCGCCGACGCAGGCGGCTTCGATTCCGGAAATACCGTCGATTCCGTCCATGAAATTGAACAGGTTGACGAACCACAGCCAGATCAGCACCGTCGCGGCGGTATCGAGCGGTGCCGGCAGCCAACCCTGGAAAACCGGCCCGGTGAGCCAGATCGAGGCCGGCAGAACCGCTGCCGCCTGCGCCAGCAGCCGGATGCCCGCGGGCAGGGAGCGAAGGTCATCGATCCAGGAAACCACCGCCAGGCCCAGCGCGCCGGCGAGGATAATCAGGAATTCGGTGCTGAACACGGGTGCGGCCAGGGCGACCCATGCGGTGATCAGAACCGCGACCACCGCAATACCGCCGCCGCGCGGTACGGGAATGGCATGGCTGGACCGGGCGTTGGGATGGTCCAGAATCGCATGCCGCCGTAGAAAATAGAGCACCAGTCCGGTTCCGGCGATGGTCGCGATCAGTACGGCCGCTGCGGCGAGTATCATGCGGCGAATCCGCTTTCTAACCGTAGCTGCGGACGGTATTCGCCGGCACGTTGCCTTCCATATCGCGGCCCAGCAGGCTCAACAACAGGGTGACCCGCTGGTTGTCATTGGCGCATTTGAAAATGCCGGTCTGGGCGACCAGCGCGCCCCGCGTGATTTCCACGACCTCGCCCGGCGCGAAGGGGGGCGCTTCGGCGATTTCGATCAGGCCTTCGGCGGTTTCCCGCGTCCTGATCGCCTCAATTACCCCTTCGGGTACCGCCGAAACCGTTTCGCCGGCGCCGACAAGATACGAAACGCCATGGGTGCCATTCACCGACCGCCAGGCGTCTTTTTCGATATCAAAGGCAACGAACAGGTAGCGG
>CAXBEC010000508.1:0-2995 GCA_963974145.1 uncultured Alphaproteobacteria bacterium
CGCTCACCCCTGCGGCTTCGATCGTCAGCTCCGTGCCCTGATCGTTGCGCGCCTCAATGCCGTTGCCGCTCTCGCCCCCCTCGACATCGCCCGTCGCGCTGATACTCAGCGCGCCGTAATTACGTTTATGGGCGTAGATACCATTTCTTCCGCCACGCACCCCTGCCGCCTCGATCGTCAGGTCACCGTCACCGACAAAACCTGTTTTCGCATAGATGCCGTTACCTGCCTCCCCCGTCACCTGGCCTGTCGTGGTAATGCTCAGCGCGCCGGTGTCGGATATTGACAAATTACTTTGTGTGGCGGCAATTCCGCCGCCAAAGCCGCTGACATTCGCCGCATCAATCGTGATCGCGCCGGTGCCAACAATACTGACTTCCAGCGCGGCACTGCCGGACGTGCCCGTCACATCCACGGCGTCAATCATCACATCCCCGTTGCGATTTGACGCCGTAATGCCACGCGCATAGTCCCCGGTCCCTGCTACGGTGCCGGTTGCGGTGATCGTCAGCGCGCCGCCGCTGACATTCCTGGCACGAATTCCTTCAAGATCGCCATTGACATCAGCGGCAGAGACGGTGACCGACGAGCCGGGGTCGCCATAATTATAGACGAATATGCCTCGGCCGAGGTTCCCGGACCCGGTCACCGTGCCGTCCGTGGTCACGCTTATCCCGCCCGTACCCACGTTGCGGGCATAAATGCCCGAAAAGCCCGTAATCTGAGAGGCGTTTTCATCCTCGAAGCTGATGCCGGATATCGCCGACAGCGTGAGTGCTGCGGTGCCTGCGGCGGAAGCGGTGTCGATGCCGAAGCCGGACGTGGTCGTCACCGACAGCGCCCCGCCGGAGAGCAACTGCGGCGTATCGTCACCTGATACAGGATCGGAACATTCAAATATCCCGCTGCCGGAAAAGGTTTCCTCGCAACTGCCGGCGAAGGCGGTTCGCGCGCCATAGCCGCCGAAAAACAGGGTCGTCGCCAGCGCCGTGCCGAATGTCAGCCGCGCGCGCAGCCCGTTACGTCTTTCCCCCGATACCGCCGCGTTCTCTGTCGGCATGGATTTCTCCCCCCCTTTTGCGTGAATCCGGTTCGGGACAAAAGACAACGCCCCACCTCGCTTCTATGAAAAAAGTCACAGCAAATTACATGCCAGAGATTAAACTTCTGTCATTACAACAGCTTATGGGGGAATCGTTGTGCGCAACCTCTTGAAATTGTAAGGTTTTCCGACACACCCTTTCGGGTCAGACGAAAACCCCGATCGTTTTTTTCTATAATTTTCAATTGGTTACTGTACATTAACGTCACGTCGGTCGGGTGTAAGGTATTCCGTCACACGCACCCGCCGCGCCCCCCTTGGCATCCGCCACCGAACCGGCCCATAATTTCCGCCGGTTCATTGCGACAGGGGAAATGCAACTACCATGACTCAGCAGAATTATACGATCCGGCCGCTATCGGTGGCGGTCGGCGCGGAATTCGAGGGGATCGACCTGGCCCGGCCGCTGGATGACGAGGACATTGCCACCATCCGCGAAACCCTGGCAGAACGCTGCATCGTGCTGTTCCGCGGCCAGGAGCTGAGCCCGCAGCAGCATATCGCTTTCAGCGCCCGGTTCGGCGAACTGGCGATCCACCCGCTCGACGCCTACCAGCATCCCGAGCACCCGGAACTGTTCATGGTGTCCAACCTGCCGGTCGACGGCAAGCCGTCCGACACCCGCAATGTCGGCCGGTTCTGGCACTCCGACCTGTGCTACACGAAGACGCCGAGCATGGGTTCGCTGCTCTATGCGCGCGAGGTGCCGGCGGTCGGCGGCGACACGGTCTTCGCCAATATGTACCGCGCGCTGGACACGCTGAGCGAACCGTTCCGCAACATGCTGGAAGGGCTGCGGGCCGTGCATGATTTCAGCCGCTCGCCCGGGCTGCGCGACCGCGACCCGGAAACCAGCGCCCGCATGGTCGCCAAGGTGCCGCCGGTCGAACATCCGCTGATCGTCACCCATCCGGAATCGGGCAAGCGCTCGCTGTTCCTGTCGGAAAACTTCACCCACCGGATTGTCGGCATGACGGACAGGGAAAGCGCGGCGATCCTCGATCACCTGATCGCCAATGCGACGCGGATGGAAAACAACTACCGCCATCAGTGGCGCGCGGGCGACGTGGTCTTCTGGGACAACCGCTGCGCCATGCATTACGCGCTGGCGGATTTCGACGTCGACGACCCCGCCAACCGCCGCCACATGCACCGCACCACGATCAAGGGCGAAGCGCCGCGATCTTAAGGGGTGCGCGGCATGCTGCGCCGGTCAGTCGGACCACAATGTCCGGGCGCTGCGCGTGTCGTCATAGCCGGCCATGGGATCGCTATCGTCAAGCCTGCGGCCGGACCAGAACGCCAGGGTCCGGTCCTGGTTGAAACAGATCTCGGTCAGTTCGAAATAGTCGAAGTTCGGCCCCTTCCGGCAGCGGCCCGTCTTGTAGCGGATGCAGGCGCCCGCGGCCGTATAGGAACCGGGATGGGTCGCACGCAGCCGTTCGACCGGCCACAGGTCATCCGGCGGCCCCAGGACATCCCTCACCTCGGCGTAATCCATCCCCTTGCGCAGGAAATCCTGCAGGTGCCCGGCCATTCCCAGCCGGTCGCAGCCACGCAGGGCGTCCGCCAGCTCGGCAGCCGAAAGCCCCTCGCTGGACCAGGACGATCGCAAGGCCTGCGGCCCGTCTTCCTGAAAAAAGGGGATGCCCGTGCTGCTGAGCACCAACGGGACGGTCAACGCCAGCACGACAACAACCCCCAGCGCGGACAGGATTTTCCTGTTCCGATGTTTTTCTTGATTCATGGCAACCGAGATTCCGCTCAGACAACTGCAAACGCGTCGTTTCTACTATGCCGCGCAATGCAACGCCAGCCAGACCGTCGGTTCATCCGCCGCCGTCCATTCGACCCGGTGGCGGCGATGGGCCGCGATACTGACCCAGTCGCCGG
>CAXBEC010000509.1:0-2987 GCA_963974145.1 uncultured Alphaproteobacteria bacterium
CGGCGCGGTGGCGGGACGCGAGGATATCCTCGAACTGCTCGATTTCGAGGTCGCCGAGGCCAAGGGCTTCGAGAAGATCGGCCATCAGGGCACCTATAACGCCAACCCCATGTCTGCCGCGGCCGGCATTGCAGCGCTGGAGCTGATCGCCGATGGCGGAATCTGCGATACGGCGACGGCGCGGGCCGACCTGCTGCGCCGGCGCGTCAATGAAGCCTTAGAGGCCGAGGACGTGCCCTGGGCCTGCTATGGCGAACACTCCGGGTTCTACATCTTCACCAATCCCGGCAACCTGCCGATCACGCCGACCACTTTCGATCCCTTCGCCCATGACCACGCGACCCTGAAGGGCAGCCAGAAGGCGGCGACCATCACAAAGCTGCGGCTCGGGATCATCCTCAACGGCGTGGACATGTCCGGCAAGCCGGGTGGCCTGACCTCTGCCGTGCATAGCGAGGCCGATATCGAGGCCACGGCCGAAGCCGTCCGCGCGGCGGTGCGCATGCTCAAGGACGAGGGCGACCTCGCCGCCTGATGTCCCCGAGCACCCCATGAAACCTTTGCGGCGTATTGCGACGCTTGCCGGCATTCTGGCAGGCGTCATGGTTCTGGCCGCCGGCGCCGGCTATCTCTGGCTGCGCAGCGCGCTGCCCGATGTGGAAGGTGACACATCCCTTGCCGGCCTTGAAGGCAAGGTCGAAATCATCCGTGATTCCAATGCAATACCGCATATTTTTGCCGGCAGTTCTCATGATGCCTATTTCGCGCTCGGCTATGCCCATGCGCAGGACCGGTTATGGCAGATGGAATTCATGCGCCGGGTTGGCGCGGGACGGCTGGCGGAAATCCTGGGCGAAAAGGCCCTTGGCGCCGACCGCTATATTCGGACTCTGGACATCCCCCGCGTTGCCGCCGCCATTTCGGTTCGACTGCCCGCCGAAGGCAAAGCCGTCCTCAGCGCCTATGCCAAGGGCGTCAATGCCTGGCTGACCAACCGGTCCGGCGCGCTGCCGCCGGAATTCGTACTGCTGCGAATCGAACCGGAGCCGTGGAAACCGGTGAATTCGATCCTCTGGAGCCGGCTGATGGCGATGCGTCTCGGCCGCAACAACCGGACCGAGCTTATCCGGGTCCAGGTGGCGCGCGCGCTGGCTGACAAGGGCCTTCCTGTTACGCTGCTGGATGAGCTATGGCCCCAACCACCTGAAAACGGTCCCGTGACGATCCCTGATGCCGTCCGGAAAGCCGAGGCACTGTTCGAAACGCTGCCGGGTGCCAAAGGATTCGACCTGCCCGCCGACAGCGGATCGAACGGCTGGATCCTGCATGGCAGCCGTACCAGTACCGGAAAGCCCATACTGGCCAATGACCCGCACCTGCGATTCGGCGCACCGATCATGTGGTATCTGGCGCGGATGGAAGCACCGGGGCTGAGCCTGACCGGCGCCACCGTTCCCGGCGTTCCGTTCATGGTCCTTGGTCATAACGGAACGGTCGCCTGGGGCATGACCAGCGCCGATGCCGATGTCGAGGATCACTTTGTGGAAACCCTCGATCCCGAAAAGCCCGGCAATTATCTCGCACCCATCGGGTCTTCGCCTTTCCTGACGCGTACCGAAACCATCCGGGTAAAGGATGCCGATGATATCGTGATGACGGTCCGTACGACCCGGCACGGGCCGGTCATCTCCGAAATCTCGCCGGATGCCGCGGATGGCCAGGTCATCGCCCTGTCCAGCACCGCGCTGAACGTCAATGACGGGACCGCCACCGCGCTGCTGGGGATCAACAGGGCGCGCAACTGGGAAGAGTTCCGCGACGCGGCGCTGGGATTCCAGTCTCCCAGCACCAACCTGTTCTTCGCGGCGACGGATGGCGATATCGGTTTCTATTCCGCAGGGCTGGTTCCCATCCGGAAATCGGGCGATGGCCGGGTACCGGTCACCAGTCCGGACGGATCGCAGGACTGGATCGGATACGTCCCTCCAATCGAACAGCCGATGCTGTACAACCCGCCAACCGGCAGCATCATAAATGCAAATAATCGAACGGTCAGTGATGGTTACGAATGGATGCTGACACGCGACTGGAACCAGCCATTCCGGGCCGAACGCATTCGTGAAAGCCTCGACGGAGACAATACGCACGATATCGGCGCGAGCATGGCGCTGCAGCAAGATTCGCTGTCCACGGCCGCCCGGCTGCTTCTGCCGCTGATGCTGGATGCCGCCCCCCGCAGCGACCGGGCGCGGCAGGCGCTGGCGATGTTGTCAGGCTGGGATTACACCATGCGGCGGGACCGGCCGGAACCCGCGATCTACGCTGCATGGCTGCGGCGGCTCGGCCAGGCCATCATAACAGACGAGGTCAGCGGCCCGCTCGTCGAACGCTATCAGCGACTGATCAACAGCCCCAACCCGCGCTTCATCGAGCTTGCCCTGACCGTGCAGCAGCACTGGTGCGACGACATTACGACGACGGATGTCACCGAGACCTGCGCCGACCAGTTAAACCTGTCCCTGGATCAGGCACTTGGCGATCTGGCCGGGTATCTGGGCGAGGATATGGCGGCCTGGCGCTGGGGCGCGCTGCACCGCGCGACCTTCACCCATCAGGTATTGACCCATATCCCGGTCCTGAAAGGCCTGGTAAATCGTGACATTGCGTCGGATGGCGGGCTGCACACCATCAACCGTGGCGGCTATTCGGCCGGGGAAATGCCCGAGCCCTTTACCCATCTTGATGGGTCGGGCTATCGCGCCGTATACGACCTGTCGGATCTGGGAAACAGCCGGTTCATGATCGCAACCGGTCAATCCGGGAATTTCCTGTCGGACCATTACGACGATCTGCTGCGCCGCTGGCGGGATGGACAGTACATCACTATTTCCGGAAGCCGTGAGGATGTTGCCCGCGAAGCAGGCAGCACCCTCACGCTTTCACCGGAATAATACGGATCAGTTCTTGTAGGAAGGATCGATCCGGTC
>CAXBEC010000510.1:0-2984 GCA_963974145.1 uncultured Alphaproteobacteria bacterium
AAGAACGCCCCCTGCATCATCTTCATCGACGAAATCGATGCCGTCGGTCGTCATCGTGGCGCCGGTCTTGGCGGTGGTAATGATGAACGGGAACAGACCCTCAACCAGTTGCTGGTCGAAATGGACGGGTTCGAGGCCAATGAAGGCGTGATCCTGATCGCGGCGACCAACCGTCCGGACGTTCTTGATCCGGCGCTGCTGCGGCCGGGCCGCTTCGACCGCCAGGTCGTGGTGCCGAATCCCGATATCCTGGGGCGCGAGAAGATCCTCAAGGTTCATATGCAGAAGGTGCCGCTGGCGCCTGACGTCAACGCGAAGGTCATCGCGCGGGGCACGCCCGGTTTCTCCGGCGCCGATCTGGCGAACCTGGTGAACGAGGCGGCGCTGCTGGCGGCGCGCAAGAACCGCCGTGTGGTCGCGATGCAGGAGCTGGAGGAAGCCAAGGACAAAGTCATGATGGGCTCGGAACGCCGGTCCATGGTCATGACCGAGGACGAAAAGAAAATGACGGCCTATCACGAAGGCGGTCATGCCCTGGTCATGATGCATGCCAAGGGACACGAGCCGTTGCACAAGGTGACGATCATTCCGCGTGGTCGCGCGCTGGGGCTGACCATGTGGCTTCCCGAGCGTGATAAATACGCCCATTCGGAAATCGAACTGCATGCGCGTATCGCCAGTTCGTTCGGCGGTCGCGTTGCGGAAGAGCTTATTTTCGGCAAGGAAAACGTTACGACGGGTGCCTCGCAGGACATCCAGCAGGCAACCGCGATGGCGCGTGCCATGATCACGGAATACGGGTTCAGCGACAAGCTGGGGCCGCTGCGCTATTCGGAAAACGAGGAGGAAGTCTTTCTCGGCCATTCCGTGACGCAACGGAAGAATATCTCCGAGGCGACGCAGCAGGTGATCGACGAGGAAACCCGCCGGCTTGTCTATCAGGGCGAAAAAGCGGCGCGGGATATCCTGACCAAGCATATCGACGAGTTGCACATCATTGCCAATGGTCTGCTGGAATACGAAACCCTCTCCCGCGAGGAAATCGAAGCGCTGATCCGTGGCGACAAGATTTCCCGTGGCGGTGACGAGGATCCCACGCCGCCCAGCGGTGCACGGGCGTCAGTCCCGTCGAGCGGATCGCTGGGTGGTTCTGTCGGCGGTATCGATCCGGAACCGCAACCCGGCAGTTAGTCAAAGGGCCACGACCGGGGCTGAAATTTCCGCGCCAGTTCTGTATGCTGGCGCGGTATTTCGTTCCGGTGTTCTCGCCACTTGAAAATAGAGGGATAGATGGCCCGAAAACTGTTCGGTACCGATGGTGTGCGCGGTCGCGCGAATGTCGAACCGATTACCCCGTCTACAGTATTGAGTCTTGCCATGGCGGCGGGCCAGCGGTTCCGGCGCGGCAATCACCGCCACCTTGTCGTCATCGGCAAGGATACGCGTCTGTCCGGTTATATGCTGGAACCGGCCCTGACAGCCGGTTTTATTTCCATGGGCATGGATGTGGATCTGGTTGGTCCCATGCCGACGCCGGCGGTCGCGATGCTGACCCGCTCCCTGCGCGCGGACCTGGGGGTCGTCATTTCCGCCTCGCACAACCTCTATCAGGATAACGGCATAAAGCTGTTTGGTCCGGACGGTTATAAACTCTCCGATGACGAAGAAGGCGAAATTGTAGCGCTGATGGATGCGGGCCCCGACGAATCGGAACTCGCTTCTTCTGATGCCCTCGGCAGGGCGAAGCGGCTGGAGGACGCGCCCGGGCGATATATCGAATTCATCAAGCAGACATTTCCGCGCGGATTGCGGCTGGACGGGCTGAAGATCGTGGTGGATTGCGCCCATGGCGCCGCCTATCGGGTCGCGCCGGCGGTGTTCTACGAACTGGGCGCGCAGGTCATTCCCATCGGCGTGCAGCCGAACGGCACGAATATCAACCAGAAATGCGGTGCGACGGATACCGACTGGATGCGCGAGCAGGTCGTGCTCAACGGTGCCCATATCGGTATTGCGCTGGACGGTGATGCGGACCGCATGATTATCGCCGACGAGTCGGGCAGGGTGCTGGACGGCGACCAGATCATGGCGCTGATCGCGACTTCATGGCAGGGCCGTGACCGGTTGCAGGGCGGCGGCGTTGTTGCCACGGTCATGTCTAACCTCGGTCTGGAACGTTACCTTTCCGGAATCGGCCTGTCCCTGGCGCGGACGGCGGTCGGGGACCGCTATGTCGTCGAGCACATGCGCAGCCAGAATTTCAACGTCGGGGGCGAGCAATCCGGCCATATCATCCTCAGCGACTATGGCACCACCGGCGATGGCCTCGTCGCGGCGCTGCAGGTGCTGGCGGTTGTCGTGGCGGAAGGACGCAAGGTCAGCGACGTGTGCAGTCTATTCGAACCGGTCCCGCAATTGCTGCGGAATGTGCGGTTCAACGGCGGCCAGCCGCTCGAAGACAGCCGCGTGATCGACGCGATCCGCACCGGGGAGGCGGCGCTTGGCAAGGGCGGCCGTCTGGTCATTCGAAAATCGGGCACCGAACCGGTCATCCGGGTGATGGCCGAGGGCGATGACGATACGCTGGTGACCCGCGTTGTGGGGGATATTGTCGGCGTTATCGAAGAGGCAGGCCACGCATGAGCATGCAGGGGCGCGTCCTGATCGTCGCGGGATCCGATTCCGGTGGCGGCGCGGGTATCCAGGCCGATATCAAGACCGTTACGGCGCTGCGCGGGTTCGCGATGACGGCGGTAACCGCGCTGACTGTGCAGAATACGAAAGGCGTGTTTGGTGTCATCGGGATTGAACCGGCCTTCATCGCCGAACAGATGCGCGTCGTGCTGGACGACCTTGGCGCCGACGCGATCAAGACCGGCATGCTACACAATTCCGCCGTGATCGAAGCGGTCAGTGACGTTCTCGAAGAACGCGCCGGCACGATTCCAATCGTTGTGGATCCGGTAATGTTTGCCAAGGGCGGG
>CAXBEC010000511.1:0-2982 GCA_963974145.1 uncultured Alphaproteobacteria bacterium
GTCGAACGGTCGAACCCGGCGGCGTAATAGGCCGGCCCGAACGCCATTTCCCGATACAGGTCGATCTTGCCGTCCCTGTCGTAATCGGCCTTGGCCAGCGTCTCTTCCGGTGATTTTCCGCCCAGCTTGTTGATGTCATAGATATCGTCGGCAGACAGTTTCAGCGTATGCGCCGGGGTCCCGAAATAGCCGAAGGCTTCATCCCAGGAATGCTCCTTGCCCGTATAGGCCGCGCCCTCACCATAAGGCTTGTCGTTCGGCTTTTTGTCCGCGCCGAGGTTTTCGTCCAGATAGCCATCGACGACCTGATTGTAGAACACCGCGCCCATGATGAATTTTGAAATCAGCTGGGCGTAGCTGTAGCCATTGTTCAGGTCGAAGCCCTTGTCTGCGGCCGATGCCTTGTCGATCCAGAACGTCACGACTTCCGGCCCGGTCATGCCGTTCGGCCAACCCGCGATTGCCCCCTTATAGGTCTTGCTGGCCAGCTCCCGGCTCTTGCTGATGTCATCGACCATGCTCTGCTGGATCGCGAAGGCACCATTTGAAACCGGCGCGATAATGGCGCGGCCCGGTTCCTTGCCTTCGAAATAGGCCATCATTTTCGCCTTGAGCGCCGGGTCGGCGCTGCCATTGCCGCTCCCGGCCAGTTTCTTGAGTGAGTCATGCAGAACGTGGCGGGCGATCTGTCCCTTGTAGGAAACGGAGTCCTTTGCCGACCCTGCGTACCCCTTTACCGTTATCGGAAAATCGGCATAAACGTCCCCATCAGCATAAGCCGGCGCCGTAAACGCCAGAATGCCGGCAATTCCACATAGGGTTGTCGATATTCTATTGATTTTATTGACCATTTTATCCCACTCGATTGCATTCAGATTGATTAAATGCGAATAGTTATGCAAGTCATTCGCATTACCCGGCATCGATATCATTGATAAAGCGCAGTTGCAACTCAGTTGCAGATAGTAATTTCGTGATCTGCCGCTGAATCCGGCAACCTGTCATGTACGGTACACCATGACGGTTCAAACCGGTGCGGCATCCCGGGCCGGAATAAAGCGTTAACGCCATACTATGGTAGTTAACGCGTTAACATTATTATAAGTTTATTGAACCTATAGTCCGCCTGAGGTCGTCCCAACGTTCCAGCGATAAAGGCATCACTACGGGTGCAAATGTTAAATCCGGCCAAGAATGCAGCACCGGCACCACGTTCCAGGGTGGCCGTATTGCCGGAGTCCGTGCGTGCGCGGCGCCGCTCGATTGCCGGCTATCGACTGCAAACCATTCTGTTCGTTTCGATTGTCGCCATTTCCACGCTTCCGGTCCTGCTGCTCGGCGGATGGGTTGAACATTCGGCGCTGGAAAAAGAAGTCGACTCCGTCACCGAAAAGCACCTGCTGATCGCCCGGAATCTCAGCCAGACCCTGGGGCGTTATGCCAGCGACCTGCGGGAAGGTTTTGCGGCCTCGATCGAAGCCGGCATGATCCGTGATGTCACCCCCGCCATGTCGCGCCTGCTCACATCATTCAGTTTCGGGCATGTCTGTATCATTGATCGCGACAACCGGCTGATCCGATCGCTTATTCCGGACACGGAAACGATCAAGCGCACGCCTCCCGGCCAGGAAATTCTGGCCGCGCTCCGCCAGCTGGCCGAAGCAGGGCGCGGGGACGTGATTATTTCCGACCTTATGCGCGACGGCGGCGAATCGCGCTTTTTCGTTGTACAGGCTCTGGGCGAGGGGCGCATCGCCATCGGCACGCTGGGTGTTGAATATCTTCGCAGCGTGCAGCGCGCCGTCGCTTTCGGCGAGCGCGGACATTCCATGATCGTCGATGCCAAAGGCCGTGTCGTCGCCCATCCCAATGCCAACTGGGAGGCCACCGCCAAGGACGCCTCGAAACTCTCCGTTGTCGCCAGCATGATGCGCGGCGAAACCGGCGTCGCGCAGTTCTATTCACCGCCGATGGACGCGGACATGATCGCCGGGTTCACCGCCGTACCGGAGACAGGCTGGGGTGTGATGGTGCCGCAGCCCATGTCCGAATTGGAGGGCCGGGCCAGCGATACCCAGAACTTGGTGGTACTGCTGTCACTGATCGGCCTACTGATTACGGCCGTGATCAGCTGGCGCCTGGCCAAATTCCTGGCCCGGCCCATCGTCGCCATCGAAAAGGCCGCCAGCGCCGTTGCCTCCGGCAGCCTGGACACACAGGTAGAGCAATTGCCGGCATACAGCCCGCGCGAATTGCACCACCTGGCGGAAAGCTTCGATTCCATGGTCAACAACCTGCGGCACCGCGAGGAAGTCCTGCGCGTCGCCATCAGCCAGGCCGAAACCGCCAACCGGTCCAAAACCGAATTCCTCGCCAATATGAGCCATGAATTAAGGACGCCGCTGAACGGTATCCTCGGTTTCTCCGATGTCCTGCGGACCGAGATGTTCGGTCCGGTCGGCACGCCCCGCTATCTCGATTACGCCAACGAAATCCACAATGCCGGCACCCATCTGCTCGACGTCATCAATGACATCCTGGACATGGCAAAAATCGAAGCCAACGAACTGGCCCTGAACGAGTCCGATATCGATCTCGTCAATATCATTGCGTCCTGTATCCGCATGACCGAAGGCCGCGCCCGGCAGGGCAATGTCCGTGTCCGTTCGGATATTCCCGGCGACCTGCCCATGCTGCGCGCCGACCAGCGGCTGACGATGCAGATCGTCCTGAACCTGCTGTCAAACGCGATCAAGTTTACGCCGGAGAACGGATCGGTCCTCGTCCGCGTCGTGCTGGAAACCAATGGCTATTGCTCGCTTTATGTCGATGACAGCGGCATCGGCATCGAACCGGATCACCTGGCCCTGATCATGAAGCCCTTCTATCAGATCGATACCAGCCTGCAGCGCAAGTTCGAGGGCACAGGCCTCGGCCTGCCGCTGGTCAAGGCCATGGCGGAACTGCAGGGCGCATCGATCC
>CAXBEC010000512.1:0-2979 GCA_963974145.1 uncultured Alphaproteobacteria bacterium
CGGCGCGGTCGGCCGGGTCCTTCGGCAGGAAGGCGTTGAATTTCTCCGCGAGGTACAGCAGCATCGCGCCGGATTCGAAAATGCGGGTCGGCGGGGTGGTGCTGTAATCCATCATCGCCGGGATCTTGGAATTCGGGTTCACTTCGACGAAGCCGCTGCCGAACTGTTCGCCCTTGCCGATGCGGATCAGCCAGGCGTCGTATTCGGCGCCCTTGTGCCCGGCGGCCAGCAGTTCCTCCAGCAGGATCGTGACCTTCACGCCGTTGGGCGTGCCCAGCGAATAGAGCTGGATCGGATGCTTGCCGACCTGCAGTTCCTGGTCATGGGTCGGCCCGGCGATCGGGCGATTGGTGCTGGTGAAGGCGCCCCCGTCCTGGTTTTCCCATTTCCAGACCTTCGGTGGCGTCCAGCCGGATGATTCACTCATGATTCGTTCTCCCTCCATCATGCCGTGGCGGGCCACGGACATCGGTGATTTGTGATTGACGTTGCCGGCATTTTACACGCGCCGGTCGGCGTCCGCGAATCTCTTCCGCGTTATCGCGGCCGGGCGCGGCGGATGTCCGTCGCGGGCGTTCCGCCGGTCCGGCTGCGTGCGGGGGCATAGCCCCGTTCGGCGGCGATGCGGAAATACCGGTAGGCTTCTGCCGGGTCGGGGGGCACGCCGATGCCGCCGTCGCGCAGCTCGACCGCCGCGCGGTAGATTTCGGCGGCGGGTGCGTGATGCAGCGCGCGGGCGCGGTCCTCGCGGATCTGCCGCTGCAGGGCCTTTGCGGCCCGTGCGCTGACGCCGGTGCGGTCCAGATGGTCCGTATAGTCTTCGAAGATGGCCAGCAGCGCCGGGACATTCGGGTTCAGCCGGTCCCACAGGGCCAGGTCGCCGGGCCGGTGGTCGCGCATGTAGCTTTTGAAATCGGCGCACCAGTGCCGTTCCAGCGCCTGCCGCCAGGCGACCATTTCCGTGCTGTGCTTGTCGAGCCCCAGATCCTGATAGGCGATTTCCTCGTGCAGATAGGCCTCGCATTCCATATCCATCGCGCGGGCCTTGCGGATCCGCCGGTGGTGGTCCTGCATGGCATGGCCGACCAGTTCATGCGCCAGCACGGCGGCCAGTTCGTCCACCGGCCATTTGACCCCGTGCCGGCCGACCAGCGCGTAGAACGAGCGGCCCGGACCGTTGTCGTCTTCGGTATCGCGGCGGAATTCGGGCAGGTAGAGGGCGATTTTCTCGCCGTCGGCGAAGCGGCCCAGATCGTCCGGGTAATAGACCAGCACGATGCGGCCGTTCTCCTTCAGCCGGTCGAGGGATTGCGCGCTGCGCGGGGATTGTTCTATCAGCCGGTCCAGCGCGGCGGCGATATTGTCCAGCCCCTGTGCGGGGGAGAGCAGGGTCGTGTCGAAGTCCCGGTCGGGTCCGGCGGGCGGGGCGACCAGGTGGATACCCCGGTGCAGGCGTTCCAGCGCCGCGCCACCCTCCGCTATCGCGGGGCTGTGCAGCAGCAGGGTCATTATGGTTAAGAGGATGGCCCGCTTTATCATGTCGCCCCCTGGTTTTCCGGGGCGCCTGTCGCCGACCTGTTCTGTGTCGGCATCCCTCCGGCGGGTCTGTTTACCATCTTTTTGAGGTAATTTTTTCTAAAATCCAATCTATCGGCGTTAACACTAGCTTAACCATGCCGGCAACGGCAAGCGTGCAGTGCCTTTAAATGAAATTCAGAGCCGGCCGGCGACCAGCCGCACCTTGCGCGGGGCGGCGCGCCAGATGCACAGGATCGAGAACAGGCTGATCGCGATGGCCAGCCAGAAGGCATGGGTATAGCTGCCGGTCATGTCGAAGATCAGCCCGAAGCTCCAGGGACCCGCCGCCGCGCCCAGTCCGGAGGCCATGTTCAGCGTACCCAGGATCGCGCCGGCGTTGCGGCCGTGGAAGATTTCCATCGCGATAGGGCCGAACAGGGTCGCGAGTCCGTAGCCCAGCAGCCCCTGCGCCGCGACCATCAGGTAGATCAGCCGCGGGTCGGGGAAGCGGTCGAGCACCAGCAGCAGCAGGTAGCACAGGGCGTAGCCGGACAGCGCCAGGGTCCAGCCCCATTCCCGCCCGATCCGGTCCGACAGCGAACCGATGGCGATCTGCCCGACGATGCCGAACAGCCCGACCAGCCCCAGCGCGAAGGCCGCCAGCGTGGGGTCGAAGCCCGCGCCGATCAGGTATTTGGTCTGGTGCACCTGCACGGCGTACCAGGCGAACAGGCAGCAGAAATACCCCGCCATCAGCCACCAGAAACGGCCCGTGCGGACCGCCCGGGCGACGGTCCAGTCGCGGGCCGCCCATTCTGTATCGACGACATTGGATCTTTCCGCCGGCGCGCCCGGTGCGCCCGGCGCGATATCGGCCGGGTCGGCCGCGCCGTCGGGCAGCGCCGGTTTCGATGACCGTCTGCAGGAAGGGCATCAACAGGATCGAGCCGACACCGACACCCGCAAAGGCGACGCCCAGCGCAAGGCCGCGCTTGCGCGCGAACCAGTTGGGCAGGAACATCGCGTGGCCGTTATAGCTGACGATGGTGCTGAAGCTGATCGAGATGATGCCCAGCGTCAGGTACAGGTGCCAGACCTCGGTCGCCAGGGTTGCGAGGATCAGCCCGAGCCCGGTCATGCTGGCGCCGAAGGGGATCAGCCAGCGCGGCCCGAACCGGTCCATCGCCATGCCGACCAGCGGGCCGAGCAGCATCGACCCGGCAAACCCGGCGGAGAAAACACCCGCGACCATGGCCCGGGACCAGCCGAACTCGTCCAGCATCGCCGGAAACAGCAGCGAGAACGCGGTGCGCGAATTGACCCCGACCGCCATGGTCACGAAGGCGACGCCGACGACGATCCAGCCATAGAAGAACGGCAGGCGTGAGACGGCGGGGCGGGGGGCTGGCGGCATGAGATCCGGGACCGAATTGCGGGGCTCCGATGCTTACGGCGTCGCGC
>CAXBEC010000513.1:0-2972 GCA_963974145.1 uncultured Alphaproteobacteria bacterium
AGCCCCGGCCGACCGACTTTTATCTTGACCGCGTCGAAGCCGAGCTTGACGTAATTGGCGACCTCCTGCCCCAGCATTTCCGGAGTCTTGCCGTCCAGGTAATAACCACCGCTGGCATAGGCGGGGACAGAGCCTTCCGAGTATGCGCCCAGCAGCTTGTAGAGCGGCAGCCCCGCCGCCTTGGCGTTGCGGTCCCACAGCGCCGTGTCACAGATGCTGATCGCGCGCATGACCGAACCGGTGCGCCCCTGCAGCAGCGCTTCCTGATACATTTCGGCCCACAGCCCCTCGACCCGGAACGGGTCCTCGCCCAGCAGCACCGGCGCCAGCAATTCGCGCACCGCCAGCGCCACCAGCGAGCCGCCGCCGCTGCCGACGTAACAAAAACCAATCCCCTTGTGCCCGTCATCGCCTTCGATTTCGACGATGCAGTAATCCCGGTGATAAACCAGCCGGCTGGACATCGCCGTCGGCGTGTCCAGTGGCACACGGACGCTGCGCGCGCGCACAGCCGTAATCTTCGCACTCATGAAACTTCTCCCTGTTGGTTTTTTATTCCGCCGCCGCGCTGGAAATCTGGCGCGCGACCAGGCGGGCATAGGCGCCGCCCCGGGCAAGCAGCGCGTCATGACTGCCCGCCTCAACGACCCGCCCGTCCGACATCACGACGATCTGGTCGGCATTGCGGATGGTCGACAACCGATGCGCCACGATTACGGTGGTGCGGTCTGCCATCAGTTCATGCAGCGCGCCACGCACCGCCTGTTCGTTCACCGCATCGAGATGCGATGTCGCCTCGTCGAGGATCAGCATCGGGGCGTCCTTCAGGAAGGCGCGGGCGATGGCGACCCGTTGACGCTGCCCGCCGGACAGCCGCATGCCCCGCTCCCCGACCTTCATGTTCAACCCGTCCGGCATGGATTCGACAAAATCGGCCAGGGCCGCCCGGCGCAGCGCCGTCATCAGATCCGCATCCGTCGCATCCGACCGGGCGATGCGGATATTGGCGGCCAGGGTATCGTTGAACAGATAGGTATCCTGCGCCACCAGCGCGATACGCGAGCGCAGGTCGTCCAGCTTGAAGTCGCGCAGGTCATGGCCGTCCATGCGCACCACGCCGGTGTCGGGATCCCAGAACCGCATCAGCAGATGCGCCAGCGTACTCTTCCCCGCGCCGGATGCACCGACGAGCGCCACGGTATGGCCGGCCGGTACCGACAGGCTGACATCCTTCAGCGCAAGGCGGTTGGCGCCGAAATAGGAAAAGCCGACATCTTCCAGCTCCAGCGACGCGCCACGGCCGTTCGATACCGTGACACCGGGACCATCGGTGACCGGCACGACCTCTTTTTCCACCGCGTTGAGGCGCCGGGTCGATCCCAGGGTATCCGCCAGCTGCCGGCCGATATTGGCGATCTCGGAAATCGGCAGGAAGGCGGACATCGCCAGCAGGCTGAGCATCGGCAGCATCGTGCGGTCCAGGCTGCCGGATGACACGAGATGCGCGCCAACGACGACCACCACCAACCCGCCCAGCCCGGTCACCGCTTCCAGCCCGGCGGTCTGGATCGTCAGGTCGCGGAAGAAGGGCAACCGGATGCGGTGATGCCATTCGACCTTCTCAAGAAACACGCGGCCACGGTCCTTCTCCTGCTGGAAGGCCACGACCTCCCCCAGCCCCTGGATCGTATCGACGCTGAAGGCGTTCAGGTCGCCCAGCGCCTCGCGCGCCCGCGAACCCAGATCGTCGATCCGCTTGCGCATGAAGAACGGGCTCAGCGCAACGATGGCGAGGAACGGCAGCAGCGCCACCGCCATCTGCCAACCGAAGGCGAACAAGGTCGCCACCACGACACCGGGCACCAGCAGCGCGACGAAAGCGGGCGCCACCGTATGGGCAAAGAAATATTCGACCAGTTCCACGTCATGCGTGGCCATCGCCACAAGGTCACCGGTACGCCGCCGCAAAAGATAGGCCGGCGCCAGACGGTCAAGCTGGTTGAACAGTGCCACGCGCATATTCGCCAGCAGCCGGAAGGCCATGTCATGGGCGATCCAGGATTCGAACCAGTGCAGGATACCGGCGAGCGGCGCCAGCACGGCGAGCAGGATCAGCAGGTCGTCAAAGGGTTCGCCCTGCTTTACCGCCGCGACGGTCAATGCGCTGACCACGCCGACGCCGATGAAGGCCACGACCCGCGCGACACCGAACAGGAAGGTAGCCGTCAGTTTCAGCTTGTAGGGCATGATATGCCGGAACAGCGCCACGGTCGCCTGGCCCCAGCCCAGCCCTTCGGCGCGCAGGATGGAATCCGTCGGTTCATGGGAATCGACAAACGCGGCTTCGGACAGGGCCGGCTTGTCTTCCGTCAGACCGTTCAGCGGCGCATCGGCCGTGTCGTCCCCTTCCGCCTGCGCGGCCATCAGCGTGTAATATGTTCCGCGCCGCGCCATCAGCGCCTCATGGGTGCCGCTTTCCGCAATATGCCCTTCGTCGAGCACGAGGATGCGGTCCGCATCGATCACGCTGGACAGGCGGTGGGCGAAAATCAGCGTCGTGCGGCCCTGCATCAGCCGGTCCAGCGCCTGCTGGATCACAGCCTCGTTTTCCGCATCAACCGCCGACAGCGCCTCGTCGAGCACCAGGATCGGCGCGTCGCGCAGCAGGGCGCGGGCGATCGCGATGCGCTGGCGCTGGCCGCCGGACAGGCGGATGCCGCGCTCGCCGATCACGGTCTGGTAGCGCTGCGGCAGGCGGGCGATGAATTCATGCGCATTGGCCGCTTCCGCCGCCGCTTCCAGCTCCGCCTGGGTCGCATCCGGTTTGCCGAAGCGCAGGTTATCCTCGACCGTGCCGTGGAACAGATAGGCGTCCTGGCTGACCACCGCGAGCTGCGCGTGGATATCGTCAAAGGACAGGTCCTTCATGTCATGCCCGCCCAGCCGGATCGTGCCTTCGGTGGGGTCGTAAT
>CAXBEC010000514.1:0-2959 GCA_963974145.1 uncultured Alphaproteobacteria bacterium
GTCTGTTTCAATCGTGACCCGGTTCATGATGCGGGTTTGCGGCCAGTAATCGGCAACCGCGTAATGCAGGGTCGCCCGGTTGTCCCACATGGCGACTGAATCCGGGCGCCAGTGAAAGCGGCACTGGAATTCCGGCAGCCGGCAATGGGCGAACAGGAAGTCCAGAATGCCCCGGCTTTCCGTCGACGACACGCCTTCGATATGGGTGGTGAAGCTTTCGGACAGGTAGAGCGATTTGTGACCGGTTACCGGGTGGCGGCGGACCATGGGGTGCGGGACCGGCGGGTTTGCCTTGCGCATCTTCTCCATGCGCTCGAAATTATCGTTTTCCCAGCTGCGTTTCTTGGCGGCGCTGCCATGCAGTTTCTGGAAATCATTCCAGGCGGTCTTGCCCTCCAGATAGGTCTTCATGTCGTCGCTCAGCGCGTCATACGCGGCCCTGGTGCTGACCCAGATCGTATCGCCGCCGGCCAGCGGCACCGTGACGCCGCGCAGGATCGAGGCAAATTCGGGCGCGGCGCGGAAAATTCCGTCGGTATGGTAATGGTTCACATTCGGCGGGCGGGCTTCGTCATTTTCCAGGACAGCCATTTCCGGCACGTTTTCATCGACCAGAAAGGCTGCGCGCTGTGCTATGCGCAACCGCCCGAAGCGACGGGCAAAGTCGGCCTGTTGCTGCGGTGTCATAGCCTGGTCCCGGAAAAAAACGACGCCATGGGCCATCAGGGCGGTATGGATTTCCCGGATTGTTTCGTCCGGCAAACTGGCGGTCAGGTCGACATTGCCGATCGTTGTACCGATAGCCGGCGTCTTCGGCGTCGATGAAATAGCGTTGAACCGTATTGCTTCAGCCATCAGGCCCTCCTGAATTTTCAGGCATCTTGTCAAACGGCGATGCGCCGTGCAAGCTGCCCGATAAGAAACCTACTTTACCAAATTTTTGATAGTGATATGATAAACAAGACTTTTTGGTTGTAAGTTTCGATGTTCTGCACGCTTTCCTTTCAGGCGTGCGGGGGGATTCAGGCAAAATACCGGGTTCCGACCGAGCTCCGGCCGCGTTGGCGGCAGAGAAAACGCTTCAATGCGGAAACCGGTAGGGATACAAGGCGAAGAGACCATGGCAAGAGCCCTCGAAACGGTTCATGGTGAATCCGGTGACGACGCACAGCGCCGGACCATGTATTCAATAGACAGTATCGGCAGTTTCGAACGCGAAAACCCGATGCTGGATGTGCTTCATTATTTCTGGAGCACGCTGCGCAAGGGCGCCGATGCGACGCCGCATGTGGCGGAATTCGACATTACCAAAATCGTGCCGCATGCGGATGCGCGGTTTCTGTCCTGGGTTGATGCAACGCCGGAGGATCCGCGGAATTTCATCATGGCCCGTCATCCGGCCAGCCCGATACCGGGAATGGGTGCGGAACTGACAGGCAAACGTCTGGGCGATATACCGATACCCCTGCACGCGCAATCGGTCTTCGTGGAATACCAGCGGTGCAAGCGCTGGAAGACACCGCTGTTTCACGAAATCGAACAGATCATCGGCGGATACCAGCGGCACTACTACCGATTGCTGCTGCCCCTGGCGAACGAGAAGGGTGACGTGACGCGGATTGTCTATATGAGCCACTTCCTGACGCCACCGCGGCAGTTGTACGATCCGAAAGAATACGGCGGCCGGCAAGGGCCGCCGTACACATCCTAGCGGAGTGCGGCGCAGGCCTGCTGGATAAGGTCACCACCGCGTATCAGGTCGGCTTCGGGTGCCACAAAGCTGGCGCGGAAATACGGTGACAACCCGTAGGCTTCGCCCTGCACCACGGCAACACCGACGGTATCGAGAAGGTACATTGTGAAATCGGTATCGGTTTCCAGGACCTTACCGTCCGGTGTTGTCTTGCCCATCGTCCCGGCGCAGGAACAGAAAATATACATCGCGCCGTTCGGCAGGTCGCAGCTCAACCCCTGCGCCGCGTTCAGTTTTTCGAACAGGATATCGCGGCGGTACTGCAGGTTGGCGGTACGCTCCGCCAGAAGCTCCTGCGGGCCTTCCAGCGCGGCGATGGCGGCTGCCTGGCCAACGGCACTGACGCCTGATGTGCTCTGCGATTGCATCTTGGACATATTGGCGATGATTTCCTTCGGTCCCCCGGCGAAGCCGAGCCGCCAGCCGGTCATCGAATAGGCCTTGGAGACTCCATTGCAGGTGACCGTACGGTCATACAGTCGCGGCTCAACCTGCGCGAAGGTCGCAAACTTGCGACCGTCGAAAATCAGATGCTCATAAACGTCATCGGACAGGATATGCACATGCGGGTGTTCCAGGAGCACCGCCGCAAGCGCCTTCAACTCTTCTTCTGTATAGGTCGCGCCGGTCGGGTTGCTGGGAGAACTGAAAACCAGCCATTTGGTCTTGTCGGTGATGGCTTCGGCCAGTTGTTCGGGCCGCATCTTGAACTGGCTGTTCTGACCGCAGGACACGATCACCGGTTTCCCGCCCGCCAGCAGCACCATGTCCGGATAGGAGGCCCAGTAGGGCGCGGGAATAATGACTTCATCGCCGTCGGATACTGTCGACATCAGCGCATTGAACAAAACCTGTTTGGTACCCGCGCCGACCGCGATCTGATCGAGTCCGTATTCCAGCCCGTTGTCGCGGCGAAATTTCAGCTGCGCGGCTTCGCGCATCGGCTGCAATCCGTTGATTGGGGTGTAATGGATTTCATTGCGATCCATCAACGCGATGACGGCTGCCTTGGCGTGATCCGGTGTTGGAAAATCCGGCTCGCCGGCGGTCAGCTTGATGATGTCGCGACCGGCTGCCTGTAATTCGCGCACCCGCAAAGAGGCGATCTGGCTCGGTGACGGTTTGAAGCGGCTCATCCGCGGCGCAAAGAAACTCATGACAACTGGCTCCCTGAAAAAATGTTGCGTAGTTTAAGCGCATCAGCCC
>CAXBEC010000515.1:0-2957 GCA_963974145.1 uncultured Alphaproteobacteria bacterium
GCGCCGATCCCGCCTGACGCGCCGATGACCGCGACCTTCGCGGACGGCGCGAAGGAAGGCAATTGCAGCGGTTCGGACAAGGCATTTTCAGGCATCATTTCCTCGCTTGCAGCGATTGCCGCCAGGGGCTTATGGACGGCCCATTGGCCTTCGTCGTGATCCGACCGCAACAGTGTTACGTAAAAAGTAACATAGCGGATCAACCGGAAAGCCGGTTTTTCCTGCCCTCATGCCGGAGTGCCCCATGCAGGACAGTTACCTTGCGCCCGTTCATACATCGAAACCCCTGACCGTTTTCTACGATGGCGAATGCCCGCTATGCCGCAGGGAAATCGGCTTCTACCGGCGGCAGAACGGCGCGGCGATGCTCGACTGGATCGACGTGGCGAATAGCGGTACGCCCATGGTCGCGCCGGGCCTGCCCGCCTGCAGCGCCCTGGCGCGTTTCCATGTGATGGATTCGCAGGGCCGTCTGTTTTCGGGCGGGGCGGCGTTCGTGCAGCTCTGGATGAAACTGCCGGCCCTGCGGTGGCTCGGGCGTATCTTTCACAATGCACCGATGACATGGGTCCTGGAACGCGGATATGATTTCTCCCTCCGGATCCGGCCCGGCCTGCAACGGATATTCAGGCGCTGAAGACAGCCGCCGCAATTACGGTGGTTAGATATTCAGGATCGGCTGGAGCATACGGACGATCAGGCTGTTGAATTGCAGCGGCGCGTCGGTAACGGCGAGGCAGATGCAGTCTGCCCCGGGCGCCGCATGCGGCTGATGCTGCAGGGTTTCATCGGCTTCCTGGATATCTCCACGGCCGAATTCCCCCGTCGCGTCGCTGAAGGCGCCCTGAAGGACGACCGTCAGTTCCAGCCCGCCATGCGTGTGCGCGGGTACGGGGCGGCCCGCGGGTATGCGAAGCAGCCGCACGACGGAATCGTTTTCCTGCGTCGGGACAAGAACCTGATAGGCCCCCCGTCCCAGCCGTTGCCAGCGCACGGAGTCGAGGTCGCAACCAAGGTAGCCGCGAAGCGGTTCCGGGAAGACAGGCCGGTCGCCGGTCTTCTCCGAAACGGTTCCGGCCGCGGCCGGCGCCTCCTGCGGCAGTCCTTCCAGTCGATGGAGCAGGTCATCATAGCCCTGGCCCGTCATGGATGGGCTCTCGATGTTGTCCAGCATGCAACCGCCGATACTTTCCATGACATCGACCTGATTCCGGCAATGCGGGCAAAGCGCCAGATGCGTTGCGATTGCGATGCTCCAGCCTTCGCGCAGGGAGCCTGCCGCGTAATCGAGCAGGAGTTCATCGCTGGGATGATGATTGATATTCATCTGTTGTCTCCTAGTTCGGATCGTATGCGTCCGAATGCCAGTCTTATTCGTGATTTTATGGTGCCCAGCGGAATGTCGAGTTGCGCCGAGATTTCCGCGTGGGTTTTTTCCTCTATGAATGCCATCCGCAGGACCTCCTGCTGTTCGCCGGGCAGGGTGGCGATTGCCTGTTTCAGTCTCGCGGCTTCCTGTGAACGTTCAATGACCTGGTCGGCGCCCGGTTCCGGTTCGGCTACAAGCGCCGGGTCATGCATATCGGGAACGGGACGGTTGATTTTCCGCAAGAGGTCGATACGCACATTCCGGGCGATCGTGAAGACCCAGGTCGATGCAGACGCCTTCGACGGGTCGTAAAGCCGCGCCTTCCGCCATATGTTGACGAAGGTTTCCTGAACAACCTCCTCCACCATGTCGGGGCTGGTGCCGCGACTGCCGATGAAGGATCTGAGGCGGGGCGCAAACGCATCGAACAGATCCCGGAACGCCAGCCTGTCCTGGCTTTCGCCGATCGCGATGAGCAGACGCCGGGCCCGCAGGGCTTCGTCTTCCGCTGAGCCTCCTTGAGTCATCCGCCCCCCGAATATATCCATCCCTCTGCCAAGCGTAACCGATTGCCGGCGGCTTGACCCAAAGGAAAAGCACCGCCCGTCGATCGCCCTGCCCGGCGAGGTCTTGTGAAACTGCTGATAAGCCAAGTTCATGACCCTTCTACGCGCAGGGCATTGTTCCGGATCACTGCGTATAAAATCGCCCGTTCCGGGTGATCCAACCTTTCGGCAGGCGCGTAACAGTCAGTAGATCACGGTTTTTCGAGTGGACCGTGCCGGACTGTTACTTTCCTTCCGACAGGGATAGAGATGAACATGCAACGTCACCGCAGGAATATCGCCGTCATCGGAACCGGTATTGCCGGCATGTCGGCGGCATGGCTGCTGCAGAAGGGCCATCGTGTCACGGTCTATGAGGAACAGGACCGCGTCGGGGGACATTCCAATACCGTGGACGCGCCGGACGCTGGCGGCCCGACCCCGGTCGATACCGGTTTTATCGTTTATAACGAGCGCAACTACCCGAACCTCACCGCCCTGTTCAACCATCTCGGCGTTCCGACGAAGGAAAGCGAAATGTCCTTTGCCGCCTCCCTGGATGGCGGTGGACTGGAATATTCGGGGACGGATCTGAACGGGCTGATCGGGCAGCGTCGCAATATCGTGCGCCCTCGCTTCTGGCGCATGCTGCGCGACCTGAAGCGTTTCTACCGCGATGCACCGGCATTCCTGGCCACTGACCATGGCGAAGAGCCAAGCCTGAGCGAGTACCTGGCGCGCGAAGGATACGGCCGGAATTTCATTGATGACCATCTACTGCCCATGGCGGCGGCCATCTGGTCAACCACGGCGGCGGAAATGCAGGCTTATCCTGCTCGTGCCTTCATCCGGTTCTTCGTGTCGCACGGGCTGCTGACCCTGACCGACCGTCCGCAATGGCGTACCGTCGACGGCGGAAGCCGCGAATATGTGAAACGCCTCGTCGCGCCCTATGCCGACCGTATCCTCCTGAACGGCGCCCGCCGGATACGGCGCGACGGGGGCGGCGTCACCGTCGAGGATTCCCGGGGTGACTCCAGACG
>CAXBEC010000516.1:0-2954 GCA_963974145.1 uncultured Alphaproteobacteria bacterium
TTCGGCGGCAGCCTGTTCGGCTCAAAACCCTATGCGCTGGGCATTTCGGCGCGTGGGTCGTTCAAGCGCAGCACCTTCGGCATGACCTATGGCGTGGAACAGGGCTGGGTCGGCGACGAAATCGAACTGATTATCGAATTCGAGGCGGTTCGCGAGGAATAGCAATAGCGCATCAGGATGAGCGGGAACCGCCCCCTGTTAATCCTGAGACAGCGCTGTCTCGTCATCAGGATAGACCATGATCTGACCCGACCGCCGGGCCGGTTCAGTATCCGCCCGACATGCCGCCAAGAAGGAAGGCCACCGCGACCGCAAGCACCGCCAGCATATAGGGCGGTGCGGAGGCAAAAATGCGGTAGCCTTTCTCTGGCGTGGCCAATGGCCGGCAGAACGGCATCAGATCCGTAAAGAAACAGCCCGATAACAATATCAGGGCAACCGGCGCCACCGTGGTGAACAGGACCGCCTGCACCGCCAGCGCAACGACAACGGCGCCAAGGCCGAGCACCAGCCCGGCGCCGATTCGGGCGCGCGGCCCCCCGAGATTCCAGATTGCGGCGCCGGCGCCGACCGCGCCGACGGCGAAGGCCAGCAAGCCGAGCGATGCCGCACTGCCCAGAATGCAGACGCCGCCAAGGCCGAATGCCGCCGCGACCAGTTGCGCCAGCCGTCCGTCCCGCATGCTGTCATCCGAGCGCGAGAGCCGCCCGTCACGGCCGGGCCGGTCCGCCCCGGACAGCCGCACCAGAACCACCAGCGCCAGCGCAACCACCACCGCGATAAAGGCCCATTCCATAATGCCGCGTGAATCATCCGATACGAGGCGCATGACGGTCGGAAACGCGATCCACATGATCGACGCCGCCGGCAGCAGGACGACCCAGCGCAGGCCCCGCACCGCATTCTCCGCGAGATCCAGAAGGAAACCGGCAAACAGCCCGGCCAGCGCGATATAGCCGAGTTTCTGCGTCGCGGTGCGCGGCATCGCATCCGGCCAGCCCACCAGCATGACATAGGCGGCAAGGAAACCCGCGAGGCCGCCGACGCTCAGAATATGGGTCGCAAGGGCCTGCCTGCCGAAGGTGCGCGACAGCAGGACGGCGATCACCGATACACCCATTGGAATGGCCACCGCGATTACAGCAGGATGATCCAGCATTTCCTTGTCTCCCCATTTGCGGCGCTTCAAATTCGGCGTCGGGTTCGCATAATCCACCATATCACGGGCCGGCCCCTGTGACGCGGATCACGCCGTCAGGCTACGACGATTCAAGCGGCCCGGATATTCCCTATACATCGAAATATTTGCGCGCCGCCGCCAGCGTCTGTTCGTCCAGCGGCTTGGGCGACAGGTCGACACCCGAAGACAGTCGCTTGCAGATACGGGAAATGATTTCGATCCGGGCGTATTTCTTGTCATTCGCAGGCACCACATACCAGGGCGCATGTTTCGTCGAGGTCTGCGCCAGCATATCTTCGATGGCGGCTTCATACGCATCCCATTTCTCGCGGTTGCGGAAATCCTCGTATTGCAGTTTCCAGCGTTTCAGCGGGTCTTGCAGGCGCTGCTCAAAACGGCGCAGCTGTTCCTCCGGTGTGATGTGCAGGAAGAATTTGATGATCCTGGTCCCGTCATCGGTCAGCATTTTCTCGAATTCGTTGATTTCCCGATAGGCGCGCTTCCATTCCGCCGGCGTGGCGAATTCCTCCACCCTTTCGACCATCACCCGGCCGTACCAGGACCGGTCGAAAATCGAAATACCGCCATTCGGCGGCAGCCGCTCCCAGAACCGCGACAGGTAATGGCGCTCCTGGTAGTATTCGCGTGGCGAGGCGATCGGCCAGACCTTGACGCTGCGGGCGTCCATCGCCGTGGTGATGCGGCGGATGGTGCCGCCCTTCCCGGCCGTATCCCAGCCTTCGAACACGATGGCCGCCGCCTCCACCGACCCGATATAGGCCTGCTGGATCTCGCGCAGTTTTTCATGAAGGGCATCGAGTTTCCGGAAATAGGCCTTCGGCTGGATATGCCTGTCCATATCCAGATTGCGCAGCACCGCGCCGCGTCGCTTGCCCTTGCCGGCATTTTTCGGTTTCGCCATGGTCCATTCTGCTCCTGCAGCCCGTAATTTGCGCCTGTGACATTAACACCACACAGCATCTTGTCTGTTTTACCGACTCAGGCCATATTACCGGCGTAGTTTCAACAACCGAAAGGAGGTGATCCAGTGTCTCATTGTCATTTAGGGCCTACGGTCGCAAGGACCTGGATTGTCGCCACCGGGAGAACTTCATCCTGATGCGCGTCATCCGGTCCGTGCATTAGGGCCGAGGTCAGACAATGGAAAGGCCGTCCCCCGGGGCGGCCTTTCTTTGTATGGCGCAATCGGGAATACTGAAAAAAAGAACTCAGGAATAGACAATGCCCTCCTCCCTGCGCGTCGCCCATTGCTCGGATATCCATCTTGATGGCGACAGCTACCGGGACGACAAGCCCGGCCCCGACTGGTTCCAGGACAGTTTCGCCCGCGCGCTCGCCGCGATCCGAACGCACAGGCCCGACCTGATGCTGCTGGCGGGCGATCTGTTCGATTCCAATGCCGCACCGGAGGACACGATTCGCTGGTCGATGGATATCCTGGCAGCACAGCCCTTTCCTATCGTCATGATCCCCGGCAATCACGACTGCATGGCCGAGGATGCGATTTATCACCGCTACGATTTCAACAGCATCCGCAATGTCCGGATGCTCGCCGCCGAACAGGGCGAAATCGCCCGGCTCGACGATCTGGGCGTGGCGGTCTGGGGCAAGGGCATGGTGGAACACGACCCGGCCTATTTCCCCCTCGCCGGCTGCCCGGCACGGCCCGAGGGCTGCCGCTGGTATCTGGGCATGGGTCACGGCATCCATGTGCCGCATGACGGTTCGACCGGCCGCTCCTCGCCGATCCATA
>CAXBEC010000517.1:0-2947 GCA_963974145.1 uncultured Alphaproteobacteria bacterium
GAAATCGCAGAAGAATCCGGCATGCGCATTCTGGGCCCCAACTGCCTCGGCATTTTCAGCGGCCGTGACGGCGCGTTCTCGACCTTTTCCTCCTCCATCGAAATGGGCCGCCCCCGGGAAGGCAATGTCGGCATCGCCAGCCAGAGCGGCGCGTTTGGCGCGCATATCTTCTCGCTGGCGCGGGAACGCGGCGTCGGTTTCAGCTACTGGGCGACGACCGGCAATGAATGCGATGTCGCCTTTGCCGATTGCGTCCGTTTCATGGCCGAAGACGACGGCACCGATGTGATCCTGGGCTATATGGAAGGCTGCCGCGATGTCGACCGGCTGTATGACGCCTTCGAATTCGCCCATGCGCAGAAGAAGCCCATCGTGATGATGAAGGTCGGCAATTCCGACATCGGCGCCCATGCCGCCGCATCGCATACGTGTACCGGGCGCGCACCGCGCGCGAACTGGTCGATATCGGCTACGCCTGTTCCTTCGGCCAGTATCCGAAGGGCAACCGGCTGGGCATCGTCACGATTTCCGGCGGCGCCGGGGTGCTGATGGCGGATGCGGCGGAAGAGGTGGACCTGGATGTCGCGCCGATGCCGGAAAAAACCCAGAAAAAGCTGAAGGAACTGATCCCCTTCGCCGGTACGCGCAACCCGGTCGACACGACGGCCAGCTTCTATAATGACTGGTCGCTGCTGACGAAGAATTTCGACGCGATGCTGAGCGAGGGTAATTACGATTCCATCGCCTCGTTCTTCACCAGCTTCGCCTATTCGGACGGGCTGACGCAGAACACGATCGACGCGATCAAGCCGATCCGCGAGAAATTCCCCGACCGGCCGATGGCGCTGTCGATCTTCGGCAAGCCCGACAATCTGCGCAAATTCGAAGCCGACGGTATCCTGGCCTTCGAGGATCCGGCGGAAACGATCTATGCCCTGGCGGCCCTGAACCGGCTGCGCATCGGCTTCGAGAAAGCGCTTCCCAAGCCGCCCGCCATTCCGGCGAAAACACCGAAAATGCCGGCCAAGACGCTGAACGAATACGAAGCCAAGCGCCTGATGAAACGGGCCGGCGTGCCCTCCGGCAAGGAAAACCTGGTAACCAGCGCCAATGACGCCGCGAAGGCGGCGGCGAAAATCGGCTTCCCCGTCGTGATGAAGATCGTGTCGCCGGATATCCTGCACAAAACCGAAATCGGCGGCGTGAAGCTGAACCTCGATTCGCAGGCTGCCGTGCGCAAGGCCTATAACGAAATCATGGCCAATGCCAAAAAGGCGGCGCCGAACGCATCGATCGACGGCGTGCTCGTCGCGCAGATGGTCAAGGGCGGGGTCGAAACCATCCTCGGCACGTTTACCGACCCGACCTTCGGGCCGGTCGTCATGTTCGGGCTCGGCGGCATCTTTGCCGAAGTCCTGAAAGACGTGACCTTCCGCGTGGCGCCGTTCGGCGTTCGAGAAGCCTCGCAGATGATCCAGGAAATCAAGGGCGCCGCCATGCTGAAAGGCGCGCGCGGCGCCCCGCCGGCGGATGTGCAGGCCCTCGCCAAGGCACTTTCGGCATTGTCGATATTCGCTGTCGCCAACGCGGACCGGCTGGAAAGCATCGACATCAACCCCTTCCTTGTCATGGAAAAGGGCAAGGGCGGCGTTGCCCTGGACGCATTGCTGGTGCCCCGCCAGGGCTGATATCCGCCGGCGCAAGACGTCGGGCGTGAAATGTGACACAGTGACCGGAATATGGCGGCAGGCCCCTGCCATATTACGGTCACATTAATTCGTTAATACTTGTGATGGATATTTACGGGCTCAACCAAGAAACATGCGGCAGAAAAACCTGCCCGGGATAAAGGAACAGGATTGACTTCTTCTCTTCAGCGGCCCGGTGAGGCCGCGTCCAGCGTATGCGTGGACAAAACAAACGAACCGGCTTCCGGTATCACCGGTGACGCGCGCGAATGGTTCCTGCGCCTGCGGCCCTACCGCAATGCCAGCACGGCAAGAAGCCTTTGCCAGCTGGGGGCAACGGCGATCCCGCTGATCACCCTGTGGGTCGTGACCATGGTTGCCGTGCATTACGGATACTGGTGGGCGCTGCTGCTGTCGATCCCCACCGCGGGATTTCTGGTGCGGCTGTTCATGATCCAGCATGATTGCGGCCACCGGTCCTTTTTCCGGTCCCGTTTTGCCAATGACCTGCTGGGCCATGTGATTGGCATCTTCACGCTGACGCCGTTCATCTACTGGCGCAAGGCACATGCCATACACCACTCCACCTCGGGGAATCTCGACCATCGCGGCATTGGCGACCTGCACCTGCTGACTGTGCGGGAATACGAAGCCCTGTCCCCCCTGCGGCGGATCCTCTACCGGCTGTACCGAAACCCGCTGGTGCTGTTCGGCATCGGGCCGATTTATCTGTTTGTCGTAAAATTCCGCCTGCCGATGGACATGCTGCGCATGCGCAAGGGCACCTTGCCCAGCGTGCTGGTCACCAATATCGGGATTGCGGCCATCGTGGTCACGCTGGGCATATTTCTGGGGTTCGGCGACTTCTTCCTTGTCCAGGCGCCGGTCACCCTGCTCGCCTCCGCCATCGGGACCTGGCTGTTCTATGTCCAGCACCAGTTCAGCGACACCTACTGGGCGCGCGACGACAGTTGGGACTTCCACACCGCGGCGGTTGCCGGCAGCACCTATTACGTCCTGCCCCGCTGGCTGCGCTGGCTGACGGCCAATATCGGCATTCACCATATCCACCATCTTTCCAGCATGATTCCGAATTATCGGCTGAACGAATGCCTGAAGGATTTTCCGGAACTGGGACAGGTGAACCGGCTAACCCTCTGGGAAAGCCTGAAATGCGCGCGGCTCACCCTGTGGGACGAAGCCACGCAAAAGCTGATCAGCTTCCGGACACTGTCCCGGCGCCGGTATCAGGCCGCGGG
>CAXBEC010000518.1:0-2944 GCA_963974145.1 uncultured Alphaproteobacteria bacterium
TCCATACCGGGGGAGTCCGGTATGCACCGACACCACCGGTCGTACCGGTCACGACCACGTCGCCCGGCACCAGTTCGGTAAAGGTGGAGATATAAGCCATCAATTCGGGAACGCCGAAGACGAGATCATCGATGGTGGCCCGTTGCATTTCCTCACCGTTCAGCCGCGTCACCAGCGACATGACCTCCGGATCCGGAATATCGTCGGTCGTCACCAGCCAGGGACCGAAACTGCCGGTCCCCATGAAGCTCTTGCCCGGCATGAACTGGGTCGTGTGCCGCTGCCATTCGCGGATGCTGCCGTCATTGTAACAGGCATAACCGGCAACATGGCTGTAGGCGTCTTCACGGGTCACATGGCGCCCGGTCTTGCCGACGACGAATGCCATCTCGCCCTCGAAGTCGAAAGTCTCCGATGCTTTCGGCCGAATCATCGGCTGGCCGTGGCCAACCTGCGAATTGGCGAAGCGTGGAAACAGCATCGGAAATTTCGGCGGCTCGCGCCCACCCTCGGCGATATGCGTTGCGTAATTCAGCCCGACCATGATGATCTTGTCCGGATTTCCGATAGGCGGCAGCAGCGTGACATCCGCCAGCGCGACATCCGCCGCCCGGCCGGCAACGAAATTACGCACCGCATCAAGCGCGCCTGCTTCCAGAACGGCCTTCAGATCCGCATGGCCAAATCCGGAGGCGCGGCCGACCTCCACTATGCCGTCGTCACTGGCAACGCCGTATGTGTCGCCGGACGCATCGCGATAACTGACAAGTTTCATGCCGTTCTCTCCTCAGATGATGTTCTTGATCCGGCCGCCATCGACACGCCAGATTGAACCCGTGCAGTACCCGGCCTGCTGCGAACACATGAACGCGGCCACGCCACCAAATTCATCCGGATCGCCGAAGCGACCCATCGGGACCGTCGACACACGACGCGCCAGCGCCTCCTCGAACGTAATACCAAGCCGCTTGGCGTCATTTTCTGACGATGACCGCGTACGATCCGTGAGTACGCCCCCGGGTGCAATGATATTGACAGTAACACCATCCTTGCCGACTTCGTTCGCCAGCGTCTTGGAGTAATTCACGATCGCGCCACGCAGCGTATTCGACAGCACCATATTGTTGAGCGGTTCGATATTCCCCGACGAGCCGATGAACAGCACCCGGCCCCATTTGTTTTCGATCATGCCGGGCACCAGCAGGCTGGTAATCCGGATAATACTGACCACCATGGAATCAAACTGCTGGCGCAGCACTTCTTCCTTGAGGTCCATCGCGAATCCCAGTGCCGGCCCCCCGTGATTGTTGACAAGGATATCGACCCCGCCCAGCGCCTTCACAGCGGCATCGGCCAGCACATTCATGTTGTCCGGATTGGACACGTCGCCGACAAGACCGATAACTTTGGCACCGGTCTCCGCGGCGAGTTTCTTTGCCGCTTCATCAGCGCGTTCCTGGCTGGAACTGCTCAGCGCAATATCCACGCCTTCCTTTGCCAGTGCCCGTGCCGTCGAATAGCCGAGCCCCTTACTGGCGCCCAGGATGAGCGCGCGCTTTCCCTTGATTCCCAGATCCATCTGTCTCTCCCGTAATTCTTGTTTTCTTCAGGCCGTCCGCTTTTGCGGCACGTCCAGCCCGACGCCATAAAGATGGCCGAACAGCTCCTCAAGCTTCGCCACGTCCTCTGCCGGCAGCGGCGGCGCCAGAATCGACGCCAGGTTGGTTTTCAGGTGTTCCACGCTACCAGTGCCGAACAGGATGATATCGGCGCCGGGTTCATGACGGGCATAACGATATGCCGCGTCGATCACGCTATCCGCGCCGCCTTCATGAATGAGAAAGTCCAGCGGGTTTTCCTTATCCGCCAGCCATTGCGGCACCTTGCCTGCCGCCGCCAGTTCCTTCATGTCCGACTGCAGACGACCTTCAATACTGAAAATACTGCGAACAACAAACATCAGCAGCGTGCCGATGCCTTTTTCCTGGGTATAGGGAAATGCGTTATGCCGGGCGTTCTGGTGCATCATGTGGAACCCCAGCATGATCGCTTCCCATACATCGTCCTTTGCCGCACGTTTCAACACTTCCTGGTTGGGATCGTTCGGCGGCGATTCGGTAAACCCGAGGAAGCGCAGCTTGCCCTTTTCCTTTTCCTTCAGCAGCGCCGGCGCATAAACGTTCAGCGCGTCGTCATACAGGTCCGGCGCAATCGCATGAAACTGGAAGACATCGACATAATCCGTGCCGAGTTCCCGCAGCGAATTGTCCAGGCTGGCGATGACTTCCTCCACGGTAAGCATCTTGCCGTCCCGGCGGATAATCGACTTGGTGCCGACATAGATCTGATCGCGCGGCACCGCCTTGATGGCCTCTCCGACGATATCTTCCGTCGTATAATTATGCGCTGTGTCGAGATAATTAACGCCCAGGTCCATCGCCGTACGAACCAGCGACACGGATTCGGCCTTGCTCATGCCGCGGTTCTTGCCAAGACGGCTGCCGCCGCCGCAACCCAGACCGGCGACACTGACCTGCATCCCGGTTTTTCCGAAATTTGTATATTCCATCGAAGCTCCTGATGTTTAGGGATTCGTTCTGGCAACCCTTATAAGGTGCGATTCCCCGCTGCGCGAGCGCGCAATCGGTGCACAAATTAAAAAACCGTCTATGGCGCGCCAGTCAGGTCCTGCAGAAGCGGTATGACCTCAGCGGCGAAACGCTCGATCTGTGCCGTGCGCTCCTCATACGGTCCCAGCAGATCGAGTACAACGTGGCGGGCACCGGCCGTATGGAAATCACGAATGCGCGCCGCAACCTGTTCCGGCGTCCCCAGTGCCGCGTAACGCGCCGCCGCTTTCCGAAAGTCCATATTGTAGCGAACACTCAACGTTTCGGTCGCCGCGTCATGCGCCGCTTCATATGTATCGTCCAGTCGGGCGAAC
>CAXBEC010000519.1:0-2938 GCA_963974145.1 uncultured Alphaproteobacteria bacterium
AAGGCTTCGGCGAGTACGGTTTTCCGGAAAGCCACGCGGCCAGCTTCGCGCTGCTGGTCTATGTTTCCGCCTGGCTGAAACGACACTACCCGGCGGTTTTCGCCTGCGCACTGCTGAACAGCCAGCCGATGGGCTTCTACGCCCCGGCGCAAATCGTGCGCGACGCGCGCGAACACGGTGTTGCGGTGCTGCCGCCGGATGCGAATTTTTCCGGCTGGGACTGTGCGCTGGAACTCGACCCGAAACACGATGGCGACTACGCACTGCGGCTCGGGCTGCGGCAAAGCAAGGGACTGAAGGAATCCGACGCCGAATGGCTGGCCGCCGCGCGCGGCAACGGCTATGACGATCCGGCCGCGATCTGGCGACGGGCCGGGCTGAACGGACAGGCGCTGGAAGTGCTGGCCCGGGCCGACGCCTTTGCTTCAATGGGGCTGTCGCGGCGCGAAGGGTTGTGGGCCGCGCGCCGTTTCGTCGCCGCGGCAAAAACCGGCGATGCCAAACCGCTGCCGCTGTTCGAAGCCGCCGGCGAAAGCGGCTGGGGCGCGGAACAGCCCGTCACCCTGCCGGAGATGTCGCCGGGGGAAGCGGTCGCCGCCGATTACCAGGCGCTGCGTCTGTCGCTGCGCAGCCATCCCATGGCATTACTGCGCGGTGAATTTCCCGGCACGACCTGCGCCGGGGCGCTGCAGGATACGAAGGATGGCGCAAAGATCAGCGTGGCCGGGCTGGTGCTGGCCCGCCAGCGCCCCGGCACCGCCAAGGGCGTCATCTTCGCCACGCTGGAGGATGAAACCGGCACCGCCAATGTCATCGTCTGGCCGAAAACATTCGAACGCTTCCGCCGGATCGTACTGACATCACGGCTGCTGCTGGTGACCGGAGAATTGCAGCGCGAAGGCATCGTTACCCACCTGATTGCCGCGCGGCTGGAGGATTGCTCCACATTGCTGGACGGGCTGGCCATGCCGGAGGAACATAACGCCGACCGCCCCATTCCCGCACCGCCCCGCCGCCACCCGCGCGAGCAGGCGAAAATCCTGTTTCCCAGCCGGGAATTCCACTGAACCGGGCATTCGAACAATCAATACCGCCTGCCTTCCACTCCTGTGATAGGGTCCGCGCAAAGACCAATCAGAACTAATTACGGGAGGAAACCACCATGCAGATCGGTATCGTTTTTCCACAGATCGAAATCGGCTCCGACCCCATCGCCGTGCGGGATTACGCCCAGGCGGCGGAGGCCATGGGCTTCGAATACCTGCTTGCCTTCGATCATGTCCTGGGTGCGAATTCGCGGACCCGCAACTGGACCGGCCCCTATGACCATGACTCGCTGTTCCACGAACCCTTCGTGCTGTTCGGCTTTCTGGCCGGACAGACCACCACCCTAGGCTTCACCACCGGCATCGTCATCCTGCCGCAACGGCAGACCGCGCTGGTGGCGAAACAGGCCGCCGCGGTCGACGTGCTGAGCGGCGGACGGCTGCGCCTCGGCATCGGCATCGGCTGGAACGAAGTCGAATACGAAGCGCTGGGCGAGAACTTCCGTAATCGCGGCAAGCGGTCGGAAGAACAGGTCGAGGTGCTGCGCGCGCTGTGGACCAATGACATCGTCACCTACAAGGGCAAATGGCACAGCATCCCCGATGCCGGGCTGAACCCCATGCCGGTGCAGCAGCCGATCCCGATCCTGTTCGGCGGCATGGCCGATCCGGTCCTGCGCCGTGCGGCAAGGCTGGGCGATGGCTGGCTGCCACAATTCGCCGGCTTCGAGGCTGACGGCAAAACCGTCAACGCGGAAGGCCGCGACTATGTCCAGAAGATACGCGGTTATATCACCGAGGCGGGCCGCGACCCGGATGCCTTCCAGATCGACGGACGCGTCACGCTCGGCGAGCGCAAGCCGGAGGAATGTGCCGCCGAAATCGAGGCATGGCGCGAGCTTGGCGCGACGCATGTCAGCTTCAACACGATGCGCGCCGGGTTGTCATCGCCAGACGCGCATATCGACGCCATGCGCCGGTTCAAGGAAGCACTGGGCTAACTCAGCAGAGGACACCTGCCGCGGTCAGCGCCGCGATCCGTTTGGCGTCATAGCCGAGCCAGTCGGCCAGCACATCCGCATTGTGTTCGCCGATCGCCGGTTCCGGGCGCAGTTCCGGTTCCGGGCTGCCGCCAAAGCGCAGCGGGCTGGTCGGCAGCACGATATGTCCCATATCGGGATGATCGACATCGTGCAGCATGCCCCGTTCCCGCATGTGGCGGTCCGCCGTGACCTCGACAAGGTCGCGGACCGGCGCTGCGGGGATGCGGTTGTCCTTGAGGATCTGCGTCGCCTCATCCTTCGGCAGGTCTTTCAGCCAGTTCTCGACAATCGCATCGATTTCGTCTTCATGTTCCGCGCGCAATGCCTGGGTGGCAAAGCGTTCCTCCCCGTCCAGGTCCTGCCGGCCCATGACCTCCAGCAGGTTGGTCCAGTGAATTTCGCGCACACAGATGATCGCGATATGCCCGTCCCGGCAGGGATAGACATTATAGGGCGATGATCCGAAGGTCGGATGGCGGTTGCCGCGCCGCACCGGCGGCTTCCACCCGCCGCGCTGCAGGCTGGCGAGATTGCTGGCCAGTGCCGGATAGAGCGCTTCCTGCATCGCAACCTCGACCAGCCGCCCCTTCCCCGTGACGCTGCGTTCATACAGCGCCGTCATGATCCCCGAATACAGGTGCACCGCGCCGAGGAAATCGCAGATCGCCAGCCCGGTCTTGAGCGGCGGACCGTCCTCCAGCCCGTTGATGCTCATGACCCCGCCGACTGCCTGGATCGTCAGGTCCATAGCCAGGTTATTTCGGTCCGGGCCGGACAACCCATACCCCGTGCTAGAGCCGTAAATCAGCCGGGGATTGGCCTTCATCAGGGTTTCCGGACCGACGCCAA
>CAXBEC010000520.1:0-2928 GCA_963974145.1 uncultured Alphaproteobacteria bacterium
TGCCGCTGTTGCCGGCGGCGTGCAGAGCATGGCCGACGCCAAGGTCACCTTTCTGGTCGGCGGATCAGAGGGTGATTTCGAAGCGGCAAAGCCGGTGCTCGACCTGCTGGCGGCGCAGATTCACTATCTGGGGCCCGTGGGCGCCGGTAGCGGCGCCAAGGTGGTCAATAACGGCGTCATGCATGCGCTGATGGTCGTGCTGATCGAAGCCGGAGCGATGGCCAAGAAACTGGAAATTCCGATGGACGAGATGGTCGAAATCCTCGGCCGGCCGGACGGCGTAATGCGCCCGCTGCAGCACCGGATGCGCGACCGCATGATGAACGGCGATTACGCGGGCGGCATGTCGGTCGACAATGCGCGCAAGGATTCCATGCTGGCGCTGGAAACCGCCCAGGATTACGGCGTCCCCCTCTTCGCCACCCAGGCCGCCCATACGCCCTACGAAATCGCGGCACAACAGGGGCTTGGCGCGCTGGACTATGCCGCGCTGGCAAAACTGTGGGAAGATTGGTGCGACGAGGATTTTACGGCCAAACACAAAGGCAGGCGGGAGACAGGCAATGGCGCGAGAACTGGCATTCGGGATCACCGAAAAAGGCGTGAATCACCGGGGCGGTGAATTCGAATTCGACCTCGACACACGGTTCCGCATGGTCAAGGAATCCGGCGTCTATGACTATTACGACAAGACGCCGCCCGCCGATGAGGAGGCCGATTACCGCCGCGCCAGCGAAAAATACGACCTGCCGATCCGCGCCGGTGGTTGGTTCTACACGCTGGGCCGGGATGAGGATCTGCTCGACGCCAACCTGGCGCTGGGCGCGCGGCTCGGCAGCCGGGTGCATAATACGCAGATCACCATGCGCCATGCGGACGGGCACCTGATCAGCAACGAGGAAGTTGCCGAGGCCTATCTGCGCGCCTATGAAACCGGCGAAAAGGTCGGCTGCCTGCCCTGTTTCGAGGTGCATGTGAACATGTGGTCGGAACATTACGGCCGGGTCAGCGAGGTCGCGGCACTTGTCGAGGCGCGGGGCATTCCCTACCGCATGACGCTGGACCATTCGCATGTGATCTTCAAGATCGACAATCCGGGTGAACAGGACGTACTCGACATGCGCCCCGATGTGGAATCCGGCAAGGTCGTGCTCGATCCCTACCAGCCCGGCAATGTCTGCGACGAATGGATTTCCCGCGGCTATATCTGGCACTGCCACGCCCGCGCCGCCGTGCCGAACAATCCGAAGAACATCTGGGGCAAACACGAAGACGGCCGCATCGGCCGCGGCATCCAGTACCCGTTCTTCCAGCCGGCCCCGGGCGAGTGGCACAGCGAATGGCAGGAAGAAAAGCTGGAACCCTGGAAAGAGGTGATGCGCAAGCTGCTGCGCCATCACGCGACCTCGGAATCCAGCCCGCTCGGCCAGATTTCCACCGAATTCATCCCCGGTCCCGATTACGGCATGGGGGCGAAATACTCGCTGTTCGAACATTCCGTCGCCTGCGCGACCTGGCTGCGGGAAACATGGGCGCAGACTTTGGCGGAAACGGGAAAAAAGGCTCCGGCCGAGGCCGTTCACTGACGCAAGCGAAAACTGCCGGCACCCCGCCGCTACCGGCGCATTTCCCGGTAGACCCCATAGGCAATGCCGCGAATCATCGGCATAACGGCCCCCTCGTATCGTAATCGACTGGATCGATCGTGCTGTTCGATACCCTGCCCTTCATGCTGTTCCTCGCTCTGACTTGGGTGCTGTGGCGCACGCTCGGCTACGGTGTCATGCTGCTGGCCGCCAGTATTGCTTTTTACGTCGCCGCGGGATGGCCCGACCTGCTGCTTGTCTCGGTCGTTGTCATCGTCAATTACGGGATGTCGTTTCTGGTGGCGCGGCAACGCTACTGGCTGGCGGCCGCAATCGTCTCCAATCTTTCGGTCCTGGCATTCTTCAAGTATCGCGCCTTCCTATTCGGCGGCATTGACAGCGACATGTTCACTGGCGGTATATTAATACCGCTCGGGATATCCTTTTACATTTTCCAGATCATCGCCTATCAGGTGGACATTGCCCGGGGACGCTGCGTTCAGCAGGCGAAATTCCTGAACTTCGCGCTGTTCGTCTTGTTCTTTCCGCAACTGATCGCCGGCCCCATTATGCGGGCTGCGGCCCTGATGCCGCAGGTCAACCGCCTGTTGGCGCAGCGCCGGGATTCGGCGTACCGATGCTGGAATCTGGCGCTCGGGCTCATTCTTCTCGGGCTGTTCAAGAAGGCCTGTATCGCCGATTCACTGTCACCACATGTCGACGATATTTTTGCCCGAGGGCCTGCAGACGCCGCGACGGCATGGCTCGGCGCATGGCTGTTCACCTTCCAGATTTATTTCGATTTCTCCGGCTATTCCGACATGGCGGTCGGCATGGCCCGGCTGTTCGGCATCCGGTTGCCGTTCAATTTTCGCCAGCCCTATCTCAGCCGCTCGCCGCGGGAATTCTGGCAACGCTGGCACATCACCCTCTCACGCTGGATCAGGGATTATCTCTATATCCCGCTCGGCGGCAGCCGAAGCAGCACCGTATTGCAACGGTCCGTCGTGCTCGTCGTCACCATGGCGCTGGCGGGTCTGTGGCATGGCGCGGACTGGAGTTTCGTAATCTGGGGCTGCGGCTGGGCCGCCTTCATTCTCGCCTGGCGCCTTGTGCCGGGATCCGGCAACGTCCATGGCGCGGCAGGCTGGGCTATAACCCTGCTGATCGCGGTCCTGTTGTGGGTGTTTTTCCGTTCTCCCGACCTCGCATCCGCCCTGGGATACTTCGCCACGATGTTCGGCGGACAAGCGCAGGGCGACTGGGCCGTCAGTTTTGACGGTCAACAGGGCGGCTGGATCCTGGTCGGGGCGGCGCTTCTTATTGTTCTTCATCCCGTCGA
>CAXBEC010000521.1:0-2927 GCA_963974145.1 uncultured Alphaproteobacteria bacterium
CTATGTCTGGTTTCTTGTTACCGGCATTTGCCAGCTTCATTGCCCGGCACGTTACGTCAGGACGCCGACTACCGGAAGTGAATGCCGCGCACTATATCGTCAGGAATGCGGTTGTTTCACGGAAAAAACATGTAATTACCCGCCGCCGATCACCGGAACCCTGATTTCCCGTCGGGTTGGTTCGAGGAATGCCATTTTCGTGTCTCCGCGTGCCCTGTCCGCGAGGGAATGGCGGCGTAGAGGTTATTCACCCGTTGCCAGGGGCGGTTGAAGCGGTCACATTCGCCGGGAACCTTTACGGGGCATGATGTGCGGGGGCTGGCGCGGTCGGAAGCGCGGGCAGCGGAACTGCGCGGAATCGGCATCGAACCGGTGATCGGAACGCTAGACGATACCGCCTTGCTGTCGGCCGAATCGGCTTCGGCGGATGCGGTGGTCAATGCGGCCAGCGCCGATCATCGGCCGGCGGCGGAGGCGATCCTCGCCGCGCTTGCCGGGACGGGTAAACCGTTCCTGCATACCAGCGGGTCCAGCATCGTCGGCAACCGGGCCGGTGGCGAGGCGCGTGACGACGTGTATGACGAGACAACACCGCTGACCCCCGCACTCAATCGCGCGGCCCGGGTGGCGTTGAACCAGGATATCCTCGCGGGTGCCGAAAAGGGCGTGCGCGCGGTCGTGCTGTGTCCGGCGCTGATCTACGGGCTGGGTCACGGCATCGAACCGCACAGCATGCAGGTACCATGGCTGATCGCGCTGGCCCGTAAGTACGGAGTTGCAAAACATGCCGGGCCGGGCGCCAATATCTGGTCGAATGTCCATATCGACGACCTGACGGCGCTGTACCTGCTGGCGCTGGAAAAGGCCCCGGCGGGCGGGGTCTATTTCGCGGAAAACGGCGAGAATTCGATGCGCGAGGTCTGTGTCGCCATCGGGCGCATGCTGGGGCATGAGCGCGACCCCGAAGCCATGACAATGGACGAAGCAGCGGATGAATGGGGCGAAGGCCCGGCCAATGACACGATGGGCTCGAACAGCCGCGTCCGCGCCGTTGCGGCCCGGCGGGACCTGGGCTGGAACCCCGGGGCGCCTTCCCTGCTCGACGAAATCGAGCGCGGCTGTTACGCCGGTAACGCGTGATACCCGGTGTTCAGCGGGTTTTGACGACGACCTTGCCGGTCGCCTTGCGGGTCAGCAGCATGTTCAGCGCGTCTGCCGTCTGCTCCAGCGGGAATGTCTGTCCAACCAACGGCCGAAGTTTGCCCGCCGCATACCATTCGCTCAGCCGTGTCAGCGTCTGCCTGGTCAGGTCCGGGCGGCTGCGCCGGTAGCCGCCGACGGATATGCCGATTGCGGAAATATTCTTGACCAGCAGGTAATTTGCCGGGATCTGCGGGATCGTGCCGCTGGCGAAGCCGATGATGGCCAGCCGCCCGTCTTCGTTGATACAGCGCAGCGATTGCGCAAAGGCATCGCCGCCGACCGGGTCGAACACCACATCGGCGCCGCCGACCAGTTCCTTGACCCGGTCCCGGATGCTTTCCGTGGCATAATTGATGACATGATCCGCGCCGGTATCCCGGGCGGTCTGCATTTTTGCGTCGCTGCCGACGGTGGCGACGACGGTCGCGCCCATGGCCTTGCCCACATTGACCGCGGCCAGCCCGGCCCCGCCCGTGGCGCCATGCACCAGCAACACCTCCCCGGCCGCCAGATGGATCTGGCGGTGTTCCAGCGTGATGGCGGCGGTCGAATAGGTGATCGGAAACCCGGCCGCGATCGTATAGTCCATTCCGTCGGGAATCAGGGCCGTGTTATTGGCGTCGGCGACCGCTTCCTCCGCGTAGCCGCCAATTCCGACCCATGACATGACCCGGTCGCCGGGCCGAAACCCGGTTACATCGGGGCCCGTATCGATGATGGTGCCGGCGACTTCCAGCCCCGGGGTGAAGGGCATTTCCGGCTTGTACTGGTAATGTCCGCTGATCATCAGCGTATCGGCGAAATTGCACCCGGCGGCATGAACCGCTATCCGGACCTGGCCCGGACCGGGCACCGGCGACGGCACGTCGGACAGGGTCAATGTCTCGGGTTTGCCGAGTTCGTTAACGAGCATGGCCCGCATGCGGTCCCCCATGTTTGACTGGTGTAATAGATATTGTGCCGATTGGACATTCATACGGCAACAGGATGCAAATCGCAGCTTGCCCCTGACGGGGCGTCCATGCAAGAACCTCCGTCATGCGCGGTTTCTTTGGAATCGGCGTCGAGAGCATCTCGAAGCCCATGAATATCGGCAGTCTGTTTCGTTCCGCCCATGCGTTTGGCGCCAGTTTCGTCTTCGTCATCGCACCGGTATTCGATGTACGGGCGTCGCTCCGGTCAGACACATCGGCGACCAGCAGGCATGTGCCGCTATATGTTTTCGATTCGGTCGATGAGTTCAAAGCGCCGCATGATTGCCGGCTGGTCGGGGTCGAATTGCTGGATGACGCGGTCGACCTGCCCAGTTTCGCCCATCCGGACCGGGCCGCCTATGTCCTGGGCCCGGAACGCGGTTCGCTGTCGCCGTCCTTGACGGAAAGGTGTGATTTCACCGTCAAAATTCCGACAAAGTTCTGCGTCAATGTGGGCATTGCCGGTGCTATCCTGATGTATGACCGGCAATTGTCGAAGGGTGGTTTTCCATCGCGGCCGGTGGCGGCCGGTGGCCCGCTCGAAACCGCGCCGACGCATGTCCATGGCGGGCGGTTTACGCGGCGCAAAACGTAACAGCAGGGAGCACAAATTGAAAGTTACAGCAGGAATAGGACTTCTTTTTCTGGTGGCCGGGATCGCATTCGCGCCGGTAACGGTCTCCGCGGAAGAAAAACCGCTGGGGACATTCAAGGACTGGAAGGCCTACAGTTTTGAAGAAGGCGGCAAGA
>CAXBEC010000522.1:0-2926 GCA_963974145.1 uncultured Alphaproteobacteria bacterium
CCTGTCGCTGTATTACCGTGAATATGGTCCGGCGAATGCCACCGGAACGCCGGTCCTCTGTCTGACCGGACTGACCCGCAATTCCAGGGATTTTCACAGGGTCGCACTGCGCCTGTGTGGCAACAGGCGCATATTGTGTCCCGATTACCGGGGCAGAGGACAATCGGCATACGACTCCGATAGCAGCAATTACCAGCCCGCCACCTATCTGAACGATATCCGCCACCTGTTGGCCCTTGCGGGCATCGGCAGGGTCGTCGTCATCGGCACATCGCTTGGCGGGCTGTTGGCCATGGTGATGGGCGCAGCCATACCGACGGCGCTGGCCGGGGTCGTGCTGAACGATGTGGGACCGGAAATCGGCGGTACGGGACTGGCCCGCATCATCGATTACATCGGCACCGACCGGCCGCACCCCGACTGGGCCAGCGCCGCGCGGGACCTTGCTGTCATGTTTCCGCACCTGACGCTGGACAGCGACGAGGCCTGGGAAGCCGCCGCACGGGCAACATGGCGCGAAGGCGATGACGGCATGCTGCATTATGACTGGGATGTCCGGATTGCCGAGCCCCTGCGCAGCGGCGCGCCGCTGCCCGACCTGTGGGCCCTGTATCGCAGCTTGGGGAACATCCCCCTGCTGGCGGTGCGCGGCGCCCTGTCGGATATCCTGAGCGCCGAAACCCTGTCCGCAATGGCCGATGCCCATCCCGGCCTGCAGCAGGTCACGGTTGCCGGCGCAGGCCATGTCCCGACCCTCAGCGAACCCGATATCGCCGAAATACTCGACGGGTTCGTGACCGCGCTATAGGCTTCACGGGCTTTTCACCGTACCGCACCCCGGAGACACGCCATGCTGATCGGCGCCTTCTTCCCCAATCTCGCCTTCGACAACGACCCCGAAGCGATCCGCGAATGGGCGCAGGCGGTCGAGGCGCTGGGCTACGATTATATCGACGTTCCCGACCATACGGTCGCCGTCGACCGCGCCAGCCGGCCGGAATTCAAGGGTCCTTACGACCTGACCAACCCCTATCACGAAACCTTTGTGACCATGGGCTTTCTGGCCGCCATTACCCGGCGGGTAAGGCTGAAATCATCGGTGCTGATCCTGCCGCAGCGGCAGACGGCACTGGTCGCCAAACAGGCGGCGGAGGTCGACGTGCTGTCCGGCGGGCGGCTGGATCTCGGTGTCGGTGTCGGCTGGAACCCCATCGAATACGAAGCCCTCGGCGAGGACTGGAAAACCCGCGGACGGCGCCAGAACCAGCAGGTCGCGGCCATGCAGCGCCTGTGGTGCGACGAGATCGTCCAGTTCGAGGGGGAATGGGACACACTGAAGGGTATCGGCCTGAACCCCGCCCCGATCCAGAAACCCATCCCCCTGTGGTTCGGTGGCGCCGTCGATGCCGCCCTGCGGCGGGCCGCAAAATACGGGGCGGGCTGGATACCGCTGGGCGAACCCGACGCGGTTTCCGCCGAACGGCTGGAAACATTGCGCGGCTACCTTGATGAGGAAGGCCGCGACAGGGCGGCATTCGGCATCGAATGCTGGATTCGCACCCGGGATCCCGATCCGGCGACATGGCTGAAAACCGCGCAGGCATGGGTAGCGCTCGGCGCAACCCATGTAACGCTTTACACGGCGGGCACGTATCTTGGCCCCGTCAGCGAGCAGATCGACGCCTTGCGTCGGTTCCGGGATCTGATGCCCCGCGATACCGTATAGTTCTGACAGGCCAGATCGTGCGCCGTGCGACGGCCGTCAGGATGCGGTCGCTTCGCCCTCCGGGCTGTCGGTAACAACGAGGCTGGGACGCGTCCCGATTTCGCGTTGTGCGTCCTTGGGGCTGTTACGCTTGCACAAGCCGTTAATATGCGCACCCGCTTCCACCGCCAGACTTTCATGATAAATATCGCCGGTGACGCGGGCCGATGCCGCCAGTTCCACGACCATGCCCGTAATTGTGCCGTTGACGGTGCCGGATATCCGGATTGTTTCCCCGGTAATCGCGCCATTCACAATCGCCGCGGCCCCCACAGTCAGGGTCCTTGTCGAGATATCCCCGTCGACTACACCATCCAGTTGAATATCGCCGTCGGTCATTATGTCGCCCTTAAAACGGATATCCGCACTCAGGATTGACGGAATTTTTGGTTTTTCTTTTTCTTCCAATGCCGTAGCGGAAGTTTTTCCCTTATTCCTTGAAAACATATTTGCCAGCCTTGATAAATCGCATCGGGTCCATTGCAATCTTGCCGTACAAAATTTCGTAATGCAAATGTGGTCCCGTGCTGCGGCCACTGGTGCCGAGCAATGCAATTTTTTCACGGTGGCCGATCCGCTGACCCTTTTTCACCAGAATCTTCCGTAAATGCGCGTAGCGGCTGCGAATTCCAAATCCATGATCGATTTCGACCATGCGACCATAGCGGCCATTCCAGTTGGCGAAAACGACAGTGCCCGGCGCGGAAGCATAGATCGGTGTGTTCGTCGGTGCGGAAAAATCGATCCCGTCATGGATGGCCAGCTTTCCCGATATCGGGTCCTTCCGCTTTCCGAACCCGCTGCCGATCCGGAAAGCGTCAACCGGCGCGACAAGCGGGATCGCCCGCAGGGCGCTCTGCAGCATGCCGAGGCGCGCCAGCTTGCCGTCCAGCCCCACCACCTTGCCGGCGAACCCGTCGCCGGCGACGCTGTCCGGCAGCACAGCGATGAAGGGGCCGCCTTTGCCGAGGCTTTCTGTCTCCTCGACATCGGCGACGACCTTATCCACGTTCAATCCGGTCATGCCAACGATCCGTTCGGCATTCTCAATCGACCCGGCCGTCCGTTCATGCAGGGTCTCGATCAGTGCCGAGCGGGTCTCATGCAGCATGGTCAGGCGGTCCAGAAGATAGGCGACCCTCTCCCTGACCGGCTCCCGGG
>CAXBEC010000523.1:0-2914 GCA_963974145.1 uncultured Alphaproteobacteria bacterium
TCTGGTGCGACGGCATGGAAGTCAGCCAGTTCACCTATTTCCAGCAGGTCGGCGGCATCGACTGCGACCCGGTGGCGGTGGAGCTGACCTACGGGCTGGAACGTCTCGCCATGTATGTGCAGGGCGTGGAGAACGTCTACGACCTCGACTTCAACGGCGCCGGCGTGAAATACGGCGATGTGTTCCACCGCGCCGAGGTCGAATATTCGAAACACAACTTCGAACTCGCCGATACGGATCTGCTGTTCCGCCATTTCGCCGATGCGGAAAAGGAATGCGCGGCGCTGCTCGAAGGGGAGCTGGCGCTGCCCGCCTATGACCAGTGCCTGAAGGCCAGCCATCTGTTCAACCTGCTGGATGCGCGCGGCGTGATCAGCGTGACCGAACGGCAGGCCTATATCGCCCGGGTGCGGGCGCTGGCCAAGGGCTGCTGCGATGCCTGGGTGGCCGGTGATGTCTGAATTCCTGCTCGAACTGCTCTCCGAAGAAATCCCCGCGCGCATGCAGGCGCGGGCGGCGGCTGATCTGAAACGCCTCGTCACCGACGGGCTGAAAAAGGCCCGGCTCGAATTTACCAGTGCCGAAGCCTACGTCACCCCGCGCCGTCTGGCGCTGGTGGTCGACGGGCTGCCCGACCGCCAGCCGGATCTGCGCGAAGAACGCAAGGGACCGAAAGTCGGCGCGCCTGACAAGGCCATCGAAGGCTTCCTGCGCAGCCTCGGCCTCGAATCGCTCGACCAGTGCGAAAAGCGCGACGCGGGCAAGGGCGAGATCTGGTTCGCCGTGATCGAACGCGAAGGCGTCGCGACCAGCGCGGTGCTGGCCGATATCCTCACATCCGCGATGGCGGACATGCCCTGGCCGAAATCGATGCGCTGGGGGGCACAGGGGTTCCGCTGGGTGCGTCCGCTGCACAGCGTGCTGGCGATCCTCGACGGGACGGCGATCGATTTCGCTGTCGACCTGCAGGGGGCCGACATGCAAGCCGGCAACCTGACCAGCGGCCACCGTTTCCTGGCGCCCGACGCGATTGCGGTGTCGAATTTTGCTGATTACCGCGAAAAATTGCGCGACGCGAAGGTCATCATCGATTCCGCGGAACGGCGCGCGATCATCGAGCGCGATCTGAAGGCGCAGGCCGACGCCGAAGGGCTGACGGTCCGGGACGATCCGGCGCTGCTGGACGAAGTCGCCGGGCTGATCGAATGGCCGGTGCCGCTGATCGGCAGTATCGACGCGCAGTTCATGGATGTCCCGGCGGAGGCGCTGACCTCTTCCATGCGGGCGCATCAGAAATATTTCTCGCTGCTGAACGCGGACGGGTCGCTGGCGCCGCGTTTCGGCTTCGTCGCCAATATGGCGGCGGCGGATGGCGGCAGGGCGATCATCGCCGGCAACGAGCGCGTGCTGCGCGCCCGCCTGTCCGACGCCAAGTTCTTCTGGGACCAGGACCGCAGTATGAAGCTGTCGGACCGGGCCCCGGCGCTGGATTCCATCGTGTTCCATGCGAAGCTGGGCACCGTCGCGGAAAAGGTCCAGCGGGTTGCCGCCCTGGCGGCGGATCTTTCCGAAGGTATCCCCGGCGCCGACCGCGATGCCGCGCGCAGCGCCGCGCTGCTGTGCAAGGCGGATCTCGTCACCGGCATGGTTGCGGAATTCCCCGACCTGCAGGGCGTCATGGGGCGCTATTACGCGCTGGCGGATGGCGAGGGCGCGGATGTCGCCGATGCGATTGCCGATCACTATTCGCCGCAGGGGCCGAACGACCGCTGCCCGACAGCCCCGGTATCAGTCGCCGTCGCGCTGGCGGACAAGCTGGATACGCTGGTCGGCTTCTGGCTGATCGATGAAAAGCCGACCGGGTCCAAGGATCCCTTCGCGCTGCGCCGGGCCGCGCTGGGCGTGATCCGGCTGGTGCTGGAAAACGGCTTGCGGCTCAATCTGGTCGAAACCTTCGCCGCCGCGATGCGGCTCTACCAGGAAGAAAAGCTGGCCCTGCCATCCGGCGTCGATGCATCGTCGCTGGCGCGGGATGCGGCGCGCGATCTGCTCGGCTTCTTTGCCGACCGGCTGAAGGTGCATCTGCGCGAACAGGGCGTGCGGCATGACCTGATCGCGGCGATCTTCGAACTGGGGGACGAGGCCGATCTGGTCCGGCTGCTGGCCCGGGTCGACGCCCTGCGCGAATTCCTGGCGAGCGATGACGGCGAGAACCTGCTGATCGCCAATCGCCGGGCCGCCAATATCGTGCGGATCGAATCGAAGAAGGACAAGGCGGATTTCGCGCCGGCCGATTACGACCCTGCCGCCGCCGAAGGCGAGGAAGCGGCGTTGTGGATGGCGCTGGAAGAAACCCGCAATGCCGTCGCGCCACTGCTCGGGCAGGAAGACTTCGCCGGAGCCATGACCGCGCTGGCGAAGCTGCGCACGCCGGTGGATGTATTCTTTGAGAAAGTAACCGTTAACGCGGAGGATGCCGGTATCCGCCGCAATCGTCTCTGCCTGCTGGCGCATCTGTCCGATGTGATGCGCCGCGTCGCGGATTTTAGCCAGATCGAGGGATAATCGATGACGAAATGGGTTTACGGGTTTGGCGATGGCAAGGCCGAAGGCCGCGCCGACATGCGCAACCTGCTGGGCGGCAAGGGCGCCAACCTGGCCGAGATGTGCAACCTGGGCCTGCCGGTACCGCCCGGGTTTTCGATCACCACCGAGCTCTGCACCGCCTATTACGAAAACGGTGAAACCTATCCCGCCGAGCTGAAGGGCGAGGTCGCAGCCGCGCTGCAGCGGGTGGAGAATTCCGTCGATGCAAAATTCGGCGATGCGGACAATCCGCTGCTGGTTTCGGTCCGCTCCGGGGCGCGGGTGTCGATGCCCGGCATGATGGATACCGTGCTCAATCTCGGCCTTA
>CAXBEC010000524.1:0-2909 GCA_963974145.1 uncultured Alphaproteobacteria bacterium
TCCGCAATTTCGCCGATGACCACGGTGTCAGCCGCTTCACGGCCGTGGAGGCCTATGACCGACTGGTCGCCATGGGGTATCTGCGGTCGCGGCGCGGCGCCGGATTCTTCGTTACCCCGTCAGATGGCAAGGCACCGCAGCCACCAACGGATGCGCCCGTCCAACCCAAACGGAACGAGGAAATCGTCTGGCTCATCCGACGGCTGCTGGATGCGCAGGATGGCACAATAATGGCCGGCGGACCCTGGCTGCCGCATTCATGGCTGGACGAGGCCAATATCCGCCGCACGCTGCGCGGCATGGCGAACAATCAGGGCGACCACCTGATCGATTACGGGAACGCCTTCGGTTACCTGCCTATGCGGAAGCATATCGCGGAAACCATCCTGCCTGAAGTCGGTGTCGCAGCGCATGAACGCCAGGTTCTGCTGACATGCGGCGCGAGCCAGGCACTCGACATCATCAGCCGGAACCTGCTCAGCCCGGGTGACACGGTACTGGTCGATGACCCCGGTTATTACAACCTGTTCGGAAACTTGCGGTTACAGGGCGTCCGGCTCGTCGGGGTTCCCCGCCTTGCAGACGGTCCCGACATCGAGGCATTGGAAGCACTCGCCGCCGAACACGCTCCAAGGCTTTATTTCACCCAGTCGGTTTTGCAGAATCCGACCGGAACTTCAATGAGTCACCATAAGGCATTCCGGGTATTACAGGCCGCCGGAAGATATGACTTCCGTGTCGTCGAGGACGATATTTTCTCCGACCTGCAACCGGAAACCGTGCCGCGGCTCGCCGCGCTGGACCAGCTGGACCGGGTTATCTATATCCGCAGTTTCTCCAAAACACTCTCAGGCAGCCTTCGGGTCGGCTTTGTCGCCTGTAACCAGCGGCTCGCCGATGACCTGGGCGACACCAAGATGGTGACCAGCATCACCACCTCGCTGTTCACCGAAAAGTTGCTGTACCGGTTACTGACCGAAGGCTATTACCGGAAGTACCTGTCGCGTCTGCTTGATCGCCTGCACGACGCCCGGCACAACGTGATTACCGGCTTCGAGCGTATCGGTATCGAGACTTTCGGCGACGCGACCAATGGCATGTTTGTCTGGGGCCGTTTTAACGATATCGACGATTCACTGCCTTTGGCTGAACATGCCCTGGAGGGCGGCCTGATGCTGGCTCCCGGTACCGTCTTCCGCCCCAACCTCCAGCCTTCACCCTGGATGCGTTTTAATGTTGCCGTCTGCGACGACCCGGCCGTCATGAAGCGGCTGGAGAAAATCGGAATGGAATCGACCTGATTGGCCGTTGCGGCCTCATCGCCGTCACAGTACCCTTGCGCCAGCACGCAACACAGCGACAGGGAGATTTAACATGTCGGCAGTTCATGTTCTGGCGGTCATCACCGCAAAGCCGGGCAAGCGCGAAGAAATCCTCACCGCCTTCCGGGCTAATGTCCCCGCCGTACATGCCGAGGATGGCTGCATCGATTACGGCGCAACCGTTGATGCGGAAGGTGTCGGCAGCTTCCAGACGCCCTACGGCCCCGATACCTTCGTCGTCATCGAAAAATGGGCCAGCTTGGACGCGCTGATGGCGCATGCCGCATCACCGCATATGAAAGCCTATGGTGCGAAAACCAAGGACCTGATCGAAAGCCGCGTCATACACGTCATGTCGCCGACCTGATCACAGCCGGTCGGAGATGGTTGCCGGCCCGTCCGGGTTCAGGACGCCGGCTGACCCCGTACAGCGTCTCCGCAGCGACGCATAAGTTAAAAATTTGGCGTTCTCTGCTGGCGTTCTGGCCCGTTTGTGCCATAAGGGGGCCCGACCGGGCAGGCCGGACAACATCCCGACGCTTGCCCGGCGCTTTAAATTTTTGTTTCAGAGGTAGTGTAGATGAAGAATTTTGAGCCTGATTTCGCCAACAGGCTGACGACGGCCGCGAAGGCAAAGCAGGCGCTGATTGAGAAGGCGAAGAAAAAGAACCCCGCGAATGACCCGGAATACGCCAAAAAACAGGCGGAGCGACGGGCGCTGAATGTTTCGCGCGCCGCCGAACAGCGCGCCCGCGACGAAGAACGCAAGGCACGCATCGCTGAGCGCAAGGCCGCCAAGCTGGCCGAGAAAACCGCCAAGGCCGAGGCGCTGGCGGCCGAGGAAGCGGCGCGCGAGGCAGCCCTGAAAGCCGAACAGGACGCGATCGAAGCCGAAATCGCGGAGAAGGAACGTCAGGAAATTGAGCTGGCGGCGAAGCAAAAAGCCGCACGGGACGCGAAATACGCCGCGCGCAAGGCCCGTCAACGATAGGTCTACGCCGGCGGTCACTTTTTTGCCTCAGTAAACGAGCGCCTCATCGGCGTCGATGGCAGGCGTCACGCCATAGGGCGTGTTGATCATGATCAGGCCGCTGCCAAACATACCGACCCGTTCGCCGACGCCATCGAAACGGACTTCCCGACGCAGGAAGGCCGGCAGCCCGGCCGCGCCCAGATCGCGCGCCATGCCTTCGTAAAGGCCCGCGCCGAGCAGCGGGTACCAGAGCATGATCACCGCTTGCGGCCATTTCCGGTGCAGGGCAATAACGAAATCCGTAACCTGCGCATACTCGGTCTTTATTTCGAAGCTGGGGTCGATGAGAACCAGTCCCCGGCGCGGGGTCGGCGGCGAGATGGCAATCACACCCTCATAACCGTCGCGGCGGTGGATATGGACATCCCTGCCGTGCATCGCCCGGCGCAGCGCGGCGTGTTCCTGCGGATGCAGTTCCATCAGATGCACCCGGTCGTCCGGGCGCAGCAGCGTCCGCGCGATCTGCGGCGACCCGGGGTAGAAGTTCCTGCCATACTGCACCTGAACCGTTTCGATCGCCCGCCGGTAGGGATGCGCCGCCGGAATCCGGCCAT
>CAXBEC010000525.1:0-2903 GCA_963974145.1 uncultured Alphaproteobacteria bacterium
AACCCGGCTCCCGATCTCATGTCAAAACAGGACGCGACGACGATGATTGATACCGGCGCCCTAGTTCAGATGCGGGTCAAACGCGCGGGAACAGCGCTGGAAGCGGAATTGCGTTCAATCAACCCGGGACCATCCGGCGCTACGGGCAGGCCGTTGCAATTTTCCGGTGACGCCGACGATGAAATCGGCGTCATTCTGATCGATGAATTCACGGCCGGGATTCTCGAATATAAACCCCGGCTGGCCCGGGAAATCAATGCTGATATGGCTGAATGGTTTACCAGCGAAGCGGATCGATTATACAACTTTTTAGATAAGTATATTGACGATATACCACTAAGTAATGTAAGAAATTCCCAATTATTTGGAGCAATATTGGAACGTTATAATCAGTCGATATCAGGTATTCTTGCCGAACTGGAATTAGGAAACGCCTTTCTGCAAGCGGCGCAGACAGGCGATCACCGAGAGGTGCGTGCGCTACTGGACCGGGGGGCGGACGTCAATTTCAGGCACCCGCGTACCCGGGCAACGGCCTTGCACTTGTCCGCGGCTTGCGGCGCCAGGGCGGTCATCGACGAGCTCGGCAAGGAAAAAAATATCGAGTATCTTGTAGTCGACGGAAAAGGCCGCCTGCCGTCCTCGCGTGCGTTCGAGATTGCCGGTAACGCGCTGCTTGGCGAATTCCTCATGAAACAGGAAATCGCGACAGCCACTGAAAATGAGCTCGATTTTCGCGCTATACTGACCGGTGAGGTACCCCCGCCCGGGCAGGCTTAACGCGCGAAACGGAATGTTCGTGGAAACAATGCGTGTTCCTCGATGTCGCCAAGCTTTTTGACAGTCCGGGCGTCTATGCCGCCCAGGTACGCCTTGTGCTCGTCAAGGGTTGCGGGCTTAAGGTTCTCAGCCAACGCCATAAATGTCGGGTGAAGCCCGGTCAAGACCCGGACTTCCCTGAAAATCCGGTTCTCCACGGCTTTGTAAAAAGCCGAGTCCGTCATGGTCCAGCGCGTCCGGCCATCATCTTTCAGTAGCCTGTCAGTATAGATTGCCGCCAGCATGTAACTCGAGAAAGAGTCGAGGAACCGGTATCGAGCCGGCGGATGCAACGGTGTTTCTGAAGGTTGCCCCTTCCGGGTTTCTTCCATGAGGTACAGGTAGGAAACGATAATTGCCGAGAGAGTCCGAAGGACGATGTCGTGCGCGAATTTGTCGAGTACAGGATCCCGGTCATCCTTTTTAATCGCTGCCGCCATTGGCGGCAGTATGGCGAACTGTCCGGCGGCTTCGTCGCACATCAGTTCCATGAGCTGGTGAACTTCCGGATCAATTTCCGATACTTCGCCTGCCGGGAATTCAAACAGCGGCGCCGGCTTTCCTGTCTCGTGCAGAAAATCGACATGCCCCCGGAATATATGTTCGATCTCGTGCAGCCAGATATGCAGGAAGCAATACTTCACCATCAGAATGACACGAAGGCGCCGGTCCGGATGCATGTCTTCCCACAATCGGTTCTTCCCAAACGGACTGAGTTCAAGCGACGCTGTCTTCTGGAGGTCGCCCCGCGCGAAGGCAAGGGCGAGATCGCGTTGATAGGTCCTAAAGTGCGAAATGACTTTCGGTACCGGTTGCTCGAACCATTGCCTACCGTTTTGGGATGATGAGGGAATATCGGCAAAAAAGTCAGGTTGCGTCCAGAGTGATACGACAAAATCGAAGACCAGATGGGGAACCAGGCAATAAATCCCGGCGCAATACGTATCTCCCCTCCTGTCTGCAACGGCATTGATGCCAAGGTTTTCTATGGCACCAAATTCGATGAACCGGCCTTTCCCGGTGATCGGCGCCCGCAGTGGCGCTTCATCCGAGATGGAAAAACCGGTGCGCATCGCGATGGCATCGACAGCGGCTTCCCGAAAAAGCGACCAGCAGGCCCACTCGCTATGAGTCGCGAAGTCAAAAACGCCGCCCAAATCTTCGGCGAAGCTCTGAAACTCATTCGAAATTGTCAATAATGCACCATTGTTTCTGTGCGGAGCATCTACGGGAATTACACAAGTCGCGAACGTCTGGCTCCATAATATGGACCGCTCGGTATCAGTCAGGAACCCTTTGTACCCGCCGTCCATCCGTCGATTGTCGCCTCGATCCGTTTGCTTCTCGGCGGATGGGTAAATCCTCCATCCTCAGACAGGCTGGACATGAAGGAGAGCGCCTGATCGAGTCGTCCGCCGAGTCGGGCGACAGCCCAGCCGCCGAAGCGGTCGGCATCCAGTTCGCCCTGGATCCTGTCAGGCATGAATCTATGTGTATGCCCAAGGATATGATGACCGATTTCGTGGCCGAGTATGTAGATAGCGTACCAGGGAACCTTGTTCTCGCCGAGCAAGAACCACTTGGAATCCAGAACGACGTAACGACGTTTGTTTCGGGTTATTGCGGCGGCGATATAGGTCTTCGTGAACTCACCCTCCAGAACGCCGAACTCCGGGCGCAATCCGATCAGCCCGGCGATTATATCGACGGCCCGAATGGCCTCGGGCCGCGCCTCCCGGATATTCTCAGCGAAGTCCAGCGACGGCATGTCCTGCAGGCCGCACAAGACCTGATACCTGCCCGCAGGCATGGCCGCATCCGCACGCACTTCGATCGAGTGCCCGCAGCATGCGGTTCCAGCAATGCCACTGATGAACCGTCGTCGCGTGATTTGCATGATCATGGCCTCCTGTCGTCAGTGGGGTTGTCCGGGTGGCGGAATGTCGCAAATCTGCATGCCATCCCGCATGATGCTGCACATCGACGCCGGCGCCGGTCCTGGCGGACTGCCCCCGGGAACCTGCGGTCCCAACCGAAAGCCGAACGCGACTGTCAGGATGTCGGCTATGACCAGTGCGACCACG
>CAXBEC010000526.1:0-2900 GCA_963974145.1 uncultured Alphaproteobacteria bacterium
CAGCAGATCTCCGCTGCTGCTGCCAACGACCACTTGGCTGCTGTCCGCGCCGGAATTATTGATCCAGCTGACGTTCGTGCTGATTGTGCTGGTGGTACTGTTCGTCAGGCTGACGATTTGCCTGACAACCGGCAGCGAGTCCATGAACCTGTAATTGACGCTGACGTCCAGCCCGGCAAGATTCTGTGATCCTGCAAAAAAGTGATTCTCGCTGCCGACCTGACCAACGGTCGGTGGCGCGACATAGGCCTGTCCGCCGACCCGAATGGCAAGCGCATCGTCAAAATGGTCGCTGTTGCCGCTCGTACCGCCGGACGTCGCGTCACTCAGACCGAGCAAGCCGCCGAGATCTCCCAAAAATTGCCATTGCGCACCATTCGCCGTTGAAATGCTGTTCACCGGCAGGTTCACGGTGGTCGACGGCGTGACGCCTTCGCCGTCAATGTTCACGCCTTCACCAAACACCGTGCCGGCGGCGAGATCGAATGTAAGCCCGGTGCTGAAGTTTGCAAAACTGAGCGTGTCGTTGCCGGCGCCACCGTTAATGACGAACCGTGACGCACCACCGATAAACAGATCATTACCGGATCCACCGACGAACGTCTCCATGTTCACAAAGATATCCTGGCCAATCTCCGGACCGCTGGCCTGTCCCGTGGCCAGGTTAATTGTGATGCCCTGTGCCGTACTTGAGAATATCAGCGAATCGTTGCCCGGGCCGCCATCATAGAAATCATCGCCTAGGCCCGATCCGGCAATCAGGGTATCATTACCGCTACCGCCAAAAACCCTGTCATTGCCGTTGCCACCGGTCAGCACGTCATTACCCGCACCACCGAAGAGACTGTCGTTGCCCCCGCTGCCATCCAGGTTATCGTTGGACGTCCCTCCGATAATGCGGTCCGCACCATTGGTGCCCGTAAAAATTACGGGCCCCTCACTGTTGCTGAAATCGAAATCCGTAACGGCTTCCGCTTCCGGGATCAGCGCAATTATCGGAATTATCGGATCCGAACTGGCGGGTACTTCAAATCGGTTTACGACGGTATTGAACTCACTCAGGTCCTGCAAACCCGACAACAGGGGATTCGTCAAAGCGCCGAAACCGGCATTGATGGTGAATTCAGCGGGGATTACCGTCGGGGGTACCGGATCAGCAGCACCATCGCCGTCGCCATTTGCACCGCCGCCCGCAGCGGGCGCGATATCGTTCAGGTTTCTGCCGCCCGGGCCGGAATCGCTACTGTCACTGAAAATATTCGGGGAAACGCTTCTGATGCTGCCGTAACTCGATTCCAGTTGCTGCTGCGTGTAAATGACCGGCCTGCCGGGCGGTGCCTGAAAATTCGTGATGACAGTCGTCTCGTTGAAACTGCCCATCACCACGGTGCCACCCTGCGTGGTAACAGAGATTTCTCCTGATTTTACGGTGAACCTGCTTTCCTCGCCCGCCGGGCGCACATCCCCGGCCACTGTTGTTCCTCGGATGCCGATCGTCGCCACCGGCGTCGTCACGGTCATTTGGGTATTGTCGGTTTTCGCAATCTGCCCGCTGACGAAAACAAATACGCCTTTCAGAATCGAAAATGACGACGACCCTTCCTGCGTTGCCGGGTTGTACACCATCGCGTCCAACGCCAGCCGCGCGTTACCCCCCAGCGCGAAGGTCGTCTCGTCGAGAAAAATCATTTTTACGGCACTGTCCACGGCGGTCTCCACCACATCGCCCTGGAACACCGCGTCGCCTGCGCCGAGCTGTACACGCGTACCGTCGGCCCGCACCACGGAAACCGTACCCGAAATGTCCGTGACCTGCCCGATGGGCGTTGACGTCTGGGCAAGCTGCCCGGCTTGCGCATACTGTCCCGCTGCTTCCGGCGGGGTAAAGGAATCGACCAGCGCCGGCGTAAACCGGCCGCCTTCGGGCGTGACCAGATCCGGTCGCGGGTCAAGCCCGAAATATCCGGCAATAACAACCGTCGTGCCGTCGGGAGCGGTCAGTACCAGATCGTCGCCCTGCTGCCGGAACGTCGCGTCGCTCGCGAACGCGCCGCCAGGCACGATTACCGGCGCGCCTGAAATCGCATCAATAACGATTGCGCCGCCAAAATCCGGGGCGTTCTGTTTTGGGTTTAAAGAAGACCACGACATTCTAATGCCGCCGTTAGCGTCTTTGACGCTGCTCGTTGTTTCCCCGCCAGTCCGCTGTCGGGCATGTCATCTTTTACAGCAACTGGAGCAGACACACTATAGGAATAAATTTCTCTCCAGTGATCCACACTTAAACCAACTTTCACATATTGATAAAAAAAGGAACACCGTCAGCCGCTACGGTACCTGAACATCAAACGATCCTGAACCGAGGGAAGCCAGATGTCCGTGACGCTGAGAACCACATGTATTGCCGCCATGATTGCAACACTGACAACAGGCGCGGCAGCTTCCGAAATCGAACTGGGGCCGCGGCCCTATTTCCTGATCGATCGGATGGAAGACGGACCGCTCAAAAACAGGCTGCTGTCCTGCGCGGACAGGAATTTCGAGCGAAAACTGTTTTCCATCGGCCATCGGGGTGCCGCGATGATGTTCCCCGAACATACGGCCGAATCCCACCGGGCGGCCGCCCGCATGGGCGCCGGGATCCTGGAATGCGACGTGACCTTCACGAAAGACAAGAAACTGGTTTGCCGCCACGCGCAGAACGACCTGCACACCACGACGAATATCCTGGCGTCGCCACTGGCGGATAAATGCACGAAACCCTTTGCCGCTGCCGCCGATGGAAAGCCTGCTGCCGCGGAATGCCGCACCAGCGACCTGACCCTGGCGGAATTCAAGTCGCTGAAGGGCAAGATGGACGCCGCCGACAAGACTGCTACGACGCCTGAAGCCTATATGGG
>CAXBEC010000527.1:0-2899 GCA_963974145.1 uncultured Alphaproteobacteria bacterium
CAAATCCTTTACCCGCGCCATCGGCGACAGGTCACGGGCCAGCCGGCAGGCCGTACCCAGCGCCGCGGACAGCATCGCGCTCTCGGTTCCGGCGCGGCGGCCGGACTGATGATCCGCGCCGTGGATCAGCGGTTCGAGAGTGACCCCGTTACGGATATACAGCGCGCCCACGCCCTTGGGCCCGTACATTTTCTGTGCCGCGATGGACAGCAGGTCGACGCCCAGCGCATCGGCATCCAGCGGGATTTTCCCCGCCGTCTGAGCCGCATCCAGATGCAACAGCACGCCGCGGTCCCGGGTGATCGCGGCTATTTCCGGCACCGGCTGGATCGTACCGACCTCGCCATTGGCATGCATGATGCTGACCAGGATCGTGCGGTCGGTGATCGCCGCGCGCAGCACCGCCGGATCGACCCGGCAATCCCGGTCGACCGGCAGGTAGGTCACCGCCGCGCCAAGGGATTCGAGGAATTTGCAGGTCGACAGGGTCGAGGGATGCTCCACACCGGTCGTGATGATGTGGCTGCCGGCGCCACCGCGCGCGAAAAAGGCGCCCTTGATCGCATGATTGATGCTTTCCGTGCCGCCGCTGGTGAAGACCACCTCGCCCGGCGTACAGGCGAACAGCGCCGCGACCTCCGCCCGCGCATCCTCGATCGCCTCGCGGGCCGGGCGGCTGGCCCAGTGCAGGGCGGACGGGTTGCCATAGGGACCGTCGAGAAAACCGCGGATCGTCTCCGCCACTTCGGGCGCCAGCGGCGTGCTGCCGTTGTAATCGAGGTAGATCATGCCCCGTCCATCACAATGGCGACGCGGCCGATGGCCTGCCGGCCCAGCACCATCGCCATCGCGGCCTGGAAATCCTCCAGCGGAAAAACCTGCGCCACGCGCGGGTTCAGCCTGCCTTCATCAAACCAGGCAAACAGCTGCGCCATCATCTCACGCATTCGGTCCGCATATTGATGGCGGACATCCTTCGGACTCCAGCCCATGTAATAGCCCATGTTCAGCCCGCAAACGGTGATGTTCTTGACCAGCAGGATATTCGCCGGGATCTGCTGGATCGTCCCGCCGGCAAAGCCGACCGGCATGATCCGCCCTTCGGCCGCAATGCAGCGCAATGATTCCATGAACACATCGCCGCCGACCGGATCGTAAATCGCGTTCGCGCCGTCCCCGCCGGTCAGCTCCAGCACCTTTTCGCGGAACGGTCCGGCGCGGTAATTGATGACATGATCCGCGCCGTGTTCGCGGGCGATGGCCAGTTTTTCATCCATCCCCGCCGTGGCGATCACCGTCGCGCCAAGGATCTTGCCGATTTCGATGGCCGCCAGCCCGACCCCGCCCGTTGCCCCGTGCACCAGCAAGGTCTCCCCCGCCTGCACATGCAGCAGATGCGGCCAGACCAGCGCGGCATAGGAGGTGCCATAGGAATTGGTGAAGCAGATCGCCCGGTGGAAATCGAGGCTGTCCGGAATCGGGAATGTATTTACCGCGTTCGCAACCGCTTCCTCCGCAAGCCCGCCCCAGTCGAGGATCGCGCAAACCCGGTCGCCGGGGCTGAAAGGGGTGACGCCTTCCGCCACTTCGGTCACGACACCGGCGACTTCGGTGCCCGGCACGAAGGGCAGCGGCGGCTTGCGCTGGTATTTTCCGGCGACGACCAGGCTGGTGGCGAAGCTGACGCCCGCCGCCTTTGTCGCGATCCGGACCTGCCCCGGCCCCAGTTCCGGAACCGGGCAATCCTGCAATTCCAGATTCTCGAAAGCCGTCCATTCCCGGACGAGAACACCACGCATACGCTATTCCCCGTGTCAGCCGATTTTGTACGGGGACAAGTCTACCCCCGGATCGCGCCCCGCCACCAGATCGGCGACGATACGGCCGCTGACCGGGCCCATGGTCATGCCGACATGCCCGCCGCCCGCCGCCAGATAGACATTCGGGTGATTCGGCAGCGCGCCGAGATAGGGCACGCCGCTGGGTGTCGAGGGGCGGAAGCCGAGCCAGTTGCTCTGTTCCGCAGTCCGGAACCCCTTCACCGCGTGGCTGATATGGCCGACCATGCGCCGCGCCCGTGTGAAATCCGGCGGCGCTTCGTTGCCGCCCAGTTCCACGCCCGTCGTCATCCGCAGCCCGTGCTCCATCGGCGACAGGAACACCGAATGCTCCGCCAGCGCGACGGGACGGTTCAGCGTCGTCTCCGGATGCGGCAGCATGATGTGATAGCCGCGCTCCGTATCCAGCATGATGCGGCTGCCCAGTTGCCGCACCAGATCCGCCGACCAGGACCCGGCGGCGATGACGATGATATCGGTCTCGTGGTCGCCGCCTTTCGTGCGAATTACCGTACCGCCCCGGAATCCGGTGACCGAATCCTTCACGATACTCCCGCCGCCTTCCACGAAGGTCCTGGCGAATCGCTGCACCAGCCGCCCCGGATGGCGCAGCGCGGAATTGTCGTCATAGAAAATCCCGTGTTCGAAGATCGGCTGCAGCGCCGGTTCCATCTGCCGGATCTCATCCGCGCCCAGCACGGTGAATTTCCGGCCGCATTCGCGCATCACGTCCATTTCAAATTTTGCGCCGGCAAAACCGGCCTCACTGCCGAAGACCTTCAGCACCCCGCGCCGGCTGATCAGCTCTTCCGCGTCGGCCTGCGCGATCAGCGTGTCATAGGCCGCATGGGAAACCTCCAGCAGCGCCGATTTGGCGCGTGCATTGGCGCGCACCCGGTCCTCGCGGCTGTTCAAGGCAAAGCTGACCAGCCAGGGCAGCAGCTTCGGCAGGTAGCCCCAGCGGATAGACAGCGGCCCATAGGGATCCATCAGCATTTTCGGGACGCGGCCGATGATCCCCGGCACGGAAGTGGGGATGCAGCCGGCGATGCTGACAACGC
>CAXBEC010000528.1:0-2894 GCA_963974145.1 uncultured Alphaproteobacteria bacterium
GGCATCCGGTGCTGGAGGGCACCGCCAGACGATCTTGCCGCCATCCTGCCGCAGCGCAGCCGCGTTATGACGATGTTCTGGCGCGGCATGTTGCTGGCGGTGGTCAACCCCAAGACGCTGCTGTTCAATGCCGCCTTCCTGCCGCAATTTATCGCGCCGGGTGGCGACCCTGCCGCGCAGCTTGCCTTGATGGCGCTGGTGTTTCTGGCCGTGCTGGGACTGGGCGACGCCGTGTGGGCCGGTTTCGCCGGCCTGCTGCGCCCGGCCATGCTGCGCTTCAGCCGGCTGCGCAACCGGTTGAGCGGCGGGGTCTTTATGGTCGCCGGGATCGGTCTGGCCATCGCCCGCGACAAGTAGAATACTGGACCGCCCCGGGGCGGCCCGCATATTAAACACGCCAGCAACCAACATGAGGATTTCACCATGGCGCCGAAGCTCGGTTACCTGTTGCCAACCCGCGAACGGATCATGGAGGGCCGGCCGGAAGTCGCTCCCATGCTGGCCGCCGCCGAGAAGGCTGAAGACCTGGGCTATGATTCGATCTGGGTCGGCGACTCGGTGCTGGCGCGGCCGCGGCATGAGCCGATTTCACTGCTGGCCGGGGTTGCCGCGCGGACAAAAACAGTCGAACTCGGCACCGCGGTTCTGCTGCCGGCGCTGCGCAACCCGGTGATGCTGGCGCATCAGGTGGCGACGGTGGACCAGATATCTGAAGGGCGGCTGATCCTTGGCGTCGGTATCGCCACCGACGTGCCCAATATCCGCGCCGAATTTGCCGCGGCAAGCGTGCCGTTCGAAAAGCGCGTGGGCACGATGCTGGAAGGGTTGCGCCTGTGCCGGGCGCTCTGGACCGGTGAACCTGTCGACTGGGACGGTCGCTGGCCGATCAGCGGCGGGGTGCTGGCGCCAACGCCGTCGCGCCCGGGTGGCCCGCCGGTCTGGATGGGTGGATCGGTCGAAGCAGCCATGAAGCGCGCGGGCCGCGAATTCGACGGCTGGTTTCCCTCAACACCCACCGCCGAGGGCTGGTCTGCCGATTTTAGCAAGGTTCAGGGTTTTGCGAAGGATGCCGGGCGCAACCCGGCGGATGTCGCCGGCGCCTGTTACGTCACGGTCACGCTGGATGAGAACGAGACCCGCGCGGTCGAACGGATCGATAATTTCTTCCAGCAGTATTACAACCGCCCGCCGGAGGTCATGAAGCGCCGCTCCGCCCTCTATGCCGGCTCGGCGGCGGGGGCGGCGGAATGGCTGGCCGGATATGCCGATGCCGGGGTCGAGCATTTCGTGCTGCGCTTTGCCGGTGATGGCGAAAAGCAGCTGGAGCAATTCGCGAAGATCCGCAGCACTCTTGGCTGGTAGCGCCTACTGCGCGTCGAGGGTCTTGCGGAGATAGTTCAGCAGTTCGATAACCCCGAAAGTGCGCAGGCGGTAGCGGTCGCCGGGCAAGGTTGTCGCCATACCGTATTCATGGTCCTTCGTCGAGATATGCAGGAAGGCGGTGTTCGGGCGCTCGCCCTCGCCATCCTGCGCCAGGTTGACGGCGATGCCGATATCCGTGTCGAACTCCTCGCGGGCAAAACGCGCCGACTTACCGGCCCGGTCCCCGCCGGATGCCCCGTATGATACTGCATCGTCGAAACGGGCTGATATCATGGCACCGCGGAAGGTTGCCATTGACGGATCCAGCGTGCTCATGCGCTCGGCCAGCACACCGCCGGTAATCGCCTCCGCCGCCGCCAGGGTCAATCCGCGCGCGCGCAACCGTTTTAGCACAACGGTCTCCATCGATTCATCATCGAGCCCGAAGATGATATCGCCCAGCATGTCGCGGATGTGGGCTTCTTCCTCGTCCAGGATCTTCTGTGCCGTCGCTTCGTCGCCGGTCTTGGCGGTAACGCGGACCTTGATCCCTTCGATGCCACTGGCCTGGAACGCCAGCGTCGGGTTGCCGATGGCATCCAGTTCCGTGATCCGGTCAGCCAGCACTTCGGCGAGGCCGGATTCGCTGTTCCCCCAGGTGCGGATGACGCGGCTGCGAATGACCGAGGCAAGCCCGGAACGGCGCTGCAGGTCGGGCAGGATCGTGCCCAGCATCATTTCATGCATTTCACGCGGCACGCCCGGTGTCGCGTAGATCACCTTGTCGCCGACCGGCGCCACAAGCCCCGGGGCCGTGCCGGGCATCTGTGCAATGATCGACGCGCCGACCGGGATGTCGGCCTGCCGTTTGTTGTTTTCCGCCATGGGGCGGCCGCGCCCTTCAAAATAGTCGCGGATTTTCTGGACGATGGTTTCATCGCGTTCCAGCGGCACACCCATGATATGGGCGATGACCTCGCGCGTGATATCGTCCTGGGTCGGGCCCAGCCCGCCACAACAGATCACCGCATCGCTGCGTTCCAGGGCATGGCGAATGGTGTCCACCATGCGATCGAAATTATCGCCGACTTTGGTCTGGTAGAGAGAATCGATACCGGCAAGCGCCAGCTGTTCACCGATCCACGACGGATTGGTATCAACGATCTGTCCCAGCAGCAGTTCCGTACCGATCGCGACGACTTCACAACGCATTCTGCAGCCTCCCCCCGAATTCCGATTGTCGCAACCGGACAGAACAGTCCGCCGCGGCGCAAGCGTAATGGATGCGGCAGGGGTGCAGCAAGCGCCATCCGGACCGCCGCCCCGCGGCACTGGTTTGCGCCTGACTCGGGTGATAACGTGCAGCCCAAATGGCATCGCCACGGCAAACGGTGATGCATTCGCAACAAGGACGAGAGGGGCCGAAACAATGAACTGGACCGACAGACGCGAGCGATTCCGGAAACTGATCAATGGTGACAAATGCGTGCATCCGGGTTCCGTCTATGACGCCATGTCGGCGCGGATAGCGG
>CAXBEC010000529.1:0-2889 GCA_963974145.1 uncultured Alphaproteobacteria bacterium
GCCGACGCGCTGAAGCGTTCCGGCAAGTGGAAAGGCGAATCCCCCCCGATGGAGGCCAAAGAATGATCGCGGAAATTGGTCATTTCGCCCTGATCCTGGCGCTCGTCGTAGCGCTGGTCCAGGCGATCATCCCGCTGATCGGCGCGGCGCGAAACGATGCCGGGTGGATGGCCGTCGCGGCGCCGGCCTCGGTCGTGCAGTTTGCCTGCGTCGCCGCCAGCTTTGCATGCCTGGTTTATTCCTTCGCGATCAGCGACTTCAGCGTCGTGAACGTCGCGCAGAATTCGAATTCGCTGCAGCCGATGATCTTCAAGGTCGCCGCGGCCTGGGGCAACCATGAAGGCTCGATGGTCCTGTGGGTGCTGATTCTGGCGGTTTTCGGCGCGATGGTCGGGGTGTTCGGCGGCAATCTGCCGCCGTCGCTGAAGGCGCGGGCGCTGTCGGTCCAGTCGATGATCGCCTTTTCCTTCCTGCTATTCATTCTGCTGACCTCGACCCCGTTCGAGCGGCTCGACCCCGCCCCCATCGACGGGCGCGACCTGAACCCGCTGCTGCAGGATATCGGCATCGTGCTGCATCCGCCGATGCTCTATGTCGGCTATGTCGGATTCTCGATGGCCTTTTCCTTCGCCATCGCCGCCCTGATTGAGGGCAAGGTCGATGCCGCCTGGGCGCGCTGGGTGCGGCCCTGGACGCTGGTTGCCTGGTTGTTCCTCACCGCCGGCATCGTGCTGGGCAGCTGGTGGGCGTATTACGAGCTCGGCTGGGGTGGCTGGTGGTACTGGGACCCGGTGGAAAACGCGTCCTTCATGCCCTGGCTGGTCGGCACCGCGCTGCTGCATTCGGCCATCGTGGTGGAAAAACGCGACGCGCTGAAATCCTGGACCATCCTGCTGGCGATCATCACCTTCTCGCTCAGCCTGATCGGCACCTTCCTGGTCCGGTCCGGCGTGCTGACCTCGGTCCATGCCTTCGCGACCGACCCGGAACGCGGCGTGTTCATCCTCGTACTGCTGATCATCGCCATCGGCGGCAGCCTGGCGCTCTATGCCTGGCGCGCTCCCGGATTGAAAGGCGGTGGATTGTTCGCGCCCATCAGCCGCGAAGGCGGGCTGGTGCTGAACAACCTGCTGCTGACAACCGCGGCGGCAACCGTCTTTATCGGCACGCTGTATCCGCTGCTGGTCGACGCGATGGAACTCGGCAAGATTTCTGTCGGACCGCCGTTCTTCAACGCGACCTTCGTACCGATCATGATACCGCTGATCATCGCGCTGGGCTTCGGGCCGCTGCTGGCCTGGAAGCGGGGCGATCTGGCGGGTGCGATAGGCCGGCTCAAATTCGCCTTTGTCGCAGGAGCCGTGGCCATTGCGGTTGCCGGTTACCTGACCTGGGGCCGCTCGGTCTTCGGCGCATTGGGACTCGGCGTGGCGGGCTGGCTCGCGGCGGCGGTTCTGGTTGAATTCGGCGGCCGTATCGGCCTCGGTCGCGTCTCCTTTGGCGAGGCGATGAATCGTGCTGCCGGCCTGCCCCGCTCCGCCTGGGGCATGACCCTGGCGCATTTTGGTTTTGCTTTCCTCGTTGCCGGCGCCACCGGCGCATCCATATGGCAGGACGAAGCGACAAAGAGCCTCAAGGTCGGTGAATCGGTTGCGATTGCCGATTACGAATTCACATTGCGGTCCGTCGATAATGTTCAGGGCCCGAATTACGCCGCGCAGCGTGGCGTCTTCACGGTCCGGCTTAACGGCGAAAGGCTGACGGAACTGGCGCCGGAACGCCGGCGGTATTTCGTTCAGGGAACCGAAACAACGGAAGCCGCCCTGTACAGCAACGGCATTTCCGACCTCTATGCCGTCATTGGGCAGCCCGATGGGCCGGGCCGATGGATTGCCAAGATCTATTACAAGCCGCTGGTGCCCTGGTTATGGGCAGGCGGCGCCCTGATGGTTCTGGGCGGTGTTGTGTCGCTGACCGACCGCCGGCTGCGCATTGGCGCCCCGACACGGCATCCCGCGTCTCCCACCGGAACGACCAGCCCGGCGCCGGCGGAATAGGATTAAATTTATGAGCCGCTGGTGCTGTTTCTCGGCATCGCCACCTATTTCGCCATCGGCCTGACCAAGGATCCGAGCATCCTGCCATCCGCCCTGATCGACAAACCGGCGCCGGAATTCGCGCTGGAACCGCTCAAGACGGACAAGCCGGGCCTGGCAAAAGCCGATTTGGGCGGCGAGGTCGCGCTGATCAATGTGTTTGCCTCCTGGTGCGTACCGTGCCGGGCGGAGCACCCGGTACTGATGCGGCTGGCGGAAGAGAAAACCGTTCCGATATACGGCATCAACTACAAGGACCGGAAAACCGCGGCCCTGGCCTGGCTTGATGAGTTGGGCGACCCCTATCAGCGGATCGGTCACGACCTGTCCGGCCGCGCCGGTATCGAATGGGGTGTCTATGGCGTCCCTGAAACCTATGTCATCGACCGGGAAGGGCGGGTCCGCTACCGCCATGTCGGCCCGATTTTTCCCGAGACACTCGAAGAAACCATCCTGCCCCTGCTCGAGGAGCTTCGGCGATGACCATCCGTACCGCACTTGTCTCGTTCATGCTGTTGCTGTTTAGCCTGCCGGCACTTGCCGTCAATCCCGACGAGGTGCTCGACGACCCCGTTCTGGAAGGGCGCGCACGCGAACTGTCGCGCGATATCCGCTGCCTGGTCTGCCAGAACCAGTCGATCGACGATTCCAATGCCGACCTCGCCCGCGACCTGCGCATCCTCGTGCGCGAACGCCTGGTGGCCGGCGACAGTAACGCGCAGGTGATGGATTATCTGGTCTCGCGCTATGGCGATTTCGTCCTGTTGCGTCCACCGGTCAAGGGAAAGACCTA
>CAXBEC010000530.1:0-2886 GCA_963974145.1 uncultured Alphaproteobacteria bacterium
CCCGGGGCACTAGCACGTTGCTCTACAAAACAACGCATCCGCAACATGCAAGGGTTCAAGAAGAACGGGGCGCGATTCCTGTTCTTTCTCCGCCCCGCGGGGGGAGAGGGTTCCAAAGGATATTTCGAGGATACGGCTATTTTTACCCTCTCCTCCAGGGAGGAGAGGGCAGGGTGAGGAGGCGATGCTCGACCACGACGCCAACGAAAGCCAGTAAAAGCCAATGAATGCCAATGATCCGATACTTTTTGCGACGACCGGTGCGGCGGCCATGCCCCCTCACCCTGTCCTCTCCCCCTTTTCAGGGGGCGAGGGTTCAAGAAGGCACTGTTGATGGCGCGATGCCAATGAAAGCCGACAAATGCCAATAAATGCCAATGATCCGCAAAATCCGCCGCCGGACCGCCCCGGTTGTCCGCTTCGTAGCGCGCGGGTAGATTGCTCGGCAACCCTGCAGCTTTTGAGGAACCAGTCGCCATGTTCACCACCCGCCCGGAAATCCTCGGCACCTTTGGTGTCGTGTCCTCGACCCACTGGATCGCGACCGCCGCCGGGATGGCGATGCTGGAGAAAGGCGGCAATGCCTTCGATGCCGCCGTCGCGACCGGCATGGCGATCCAGATCTGCGAGCCGCATCTGAACGGCGCGGGCGGCGACATGCCGGTGCTGATCCACCGGGCGGACAAAAACGAAACCATGGTCGTCTGCGGCCAGGGTGTGGCCCCGGCGGGCGCGACCATCGAGCATTACCGGGGGCTGGGGCTGGACCTGGTGCCGGGCACCGGGCTGCTGGCCACCGTCGTGCCGGGCACGTTCGACGCCTGGATGCTGATCCTGCGCGACCACGGCACCATGTCGCTGGAGGAGGTCTTCGCCCCCGCCATCGGCTATGCGATCAACGGCGCGCCGATGGTGGCGCGGGTCGGGCAGACGATATCCACGGTGCAGGAACTGTTTGAAACCGAATGGCCGACCTCCGCCGCGGTCTACCTGCCGAACGGCCGGCCGCCGGCGCCGGGCAGCCTGCTGGGCAATACGCAGCTGGCGAAAACCTGGCAGCGGATCATCGCCGAGGCCAAAACCGCCGGCGGCGACCGCATGGAACAGATCGAGGCGGCGCGCCGCGCCTGGGCCGAGGGCTTCGTGGCCGAGGCGGTGGACGGGTTCTGCCGCAACAACGCCTTCATGGATGTCAGCGGCGAGCGCCATTCCGGCGTGCTGACCGGCGACGACATGGCGAAATGGCGCGCCACCTACGAGGCGCCGCTCAGCTACGATTACGGCGATTACACCATGATGAAGACCGGCCCCTGGGGCCAGGGCCCGGCGATGCTGCAGCAGCTGGCGCTGCTGGAAGGCTATGGCATTTCCGCCATGGACCCGACCGGGCCGGATTTCGTGCATCTGGTGGTCGAGGCGGTGAAGCTGGCCTATGCGGACCGCGAGGCGTTCTATGGCGACCCGAACTTCGTCGACGTGCCGATGGAGACGCTGCTGTCCAAGGCCTATAACGACGAACGCCGCAAGCTGATCAATATGGAGCAGGCCTCGCTGGGCTTCCATCCGGGGCAGATCGAGGGCTTCGGCGGCAAGGTCGATTACGACTTCCACGTGGCGGCGGCGCAGGCCAACAGGGGCGGCGCCGGGATCGGCGAACCCACCGTCGGCAAGCAGGGGCTGGTCGCGGGCGATCCCTGCCATATCGACGTCATCGACAAACACGGCAACATGGTCGCGGCGATGCCGAGCGGCGGCTGGCTGCAGAGCTCCCCCATCATTCCCGAACTGGGCCTGTGCCTGAACAGCCGGGCGCAGATGTTCTGGCTGGAGGAAGACCGGCCCGCGACCCTGAAGCCGGGCAAGCGGCCGCGCACGACCCTGTCGCCCTCCATGGCGCTGCGCGACGGCAAGCCCTATATGGCCTTTGGCACGCCGGGCGGCGACCAGCAGGACCAGTGGCAGGGCAGCTTCTTCCTGCGCCACGCGCATTTCGGCATGAACCTGCAGGAAGCCATCGACGCACCCAGCTGGCACAGCGAGCATTTCCCCAGCTCCTTCTATCCGCGCGGCGCGCAGCCGGGCAAGCTGGTGCTGGAAGGGCGTTTCCCGCAATCGACCATCGACGAGCTGCGGCGGCGCGGCCACAAGGTCGATGTCGGCGAGGACTGGTCGGAAGGCCGGCTCTGTGCGGCGGCGCAGCGGGACGGGATGCTGAAGGCCGCGGCGAACCCGCGCGGCATGCAGGGGTATGCGGCCGGGCGCTAGCCTGGGTTAACGCGGCGCGGTAAACGGCCGGGTCAGGTCTGCCGCAGCAGGATTTCGGCGATGGCGTGATCCGCCTGCTTGCGCAGCACCAGATGGGCCCGTTCGCGGGTCGGCAGGATATTCTCGCGCAGGTTCACCTGGTTGACCTCGCGCCAGATCTGCAGCGCCACCTTGCGGGCCGCCTCCGGGGAGAGGTCGGCATAGTGATGGAAGTAGGATTTCGGCCGCTGGAAGGCGAGGTGCTGCAGCAGCAGGAAGCGTTCCACATACCAGTTCTCGATCGCCGGTTCCTCGGCGTCGAGATAGATGGAGAAATCGAAGAAGTCGGACAGGATGACCGCCGGGCTGCGCGATCCGCCGCTGCCGGGATGGCCGGCCTGCAGCACGTTCAGCCCCTCGAAGATGAGGATATCCGGCCGCCGGATCGCCACCCTTTCGCCCGGCACGATGTCATAGGTTTCGTGCGAATAGACCGGCGCCGAGACCGTATCATCGCCCGCCTTCACCCGCGCCAGGAACTCGACCATCGTGCGCATGTCATAGCTTTCGGGGAAGCCCTTGCGCTGCATCAGCCCGTGTTTGAGAAGGTATTCGTTTGGCCGCAGGAAACCGTCGGTCGTC